>JBEKQR010000212.1:0-7645 GCA_049519515.1 Candidatus Korobacteraceae bacterium | reverse complement strand
CATTGCGAATATGGTGATTCATGTCTGCTATGACCTTGAGGCGCTCTGCCACAGCTTTCCGTTTTCTGTCCTCAAACTCAGCCAAAGCGTAAACCAGAACCGCTGCGACAAAACCGACCAGAAAATCCGAGTCCTGCCCCTTTCCGGGGTGCGGTCAGACCCTCGTCCGAACCAAAATTGCCGTTATTTCTGCGAAAACGAGGCTGCTGACCGGCGTCGGGCGGGTGAGCATGGGGTCGAAGTCCAGAACATACTGTTCAAACTTAAGAAATTAAGAGAGTAGTGTTTTTGGCATCTAACGGTCTAGATGGGAAAGTCAAAGCCCGGTGCAGCCGGAGTCAACAATGCGTCGAGTGGGGAGATAAAATGCTGACTGTGAAGGGAGTTCTGATAGCTCTGAGCCTAATGCTCTTACCGAGTGTAGCCTTAACTGCGGAAACAGAGCGTTTCGACGGTATATGGCAGACAACTGTCTCGTGCGCAGCGGTGAGAGACGCGCTGGGATATTCCTTTCGCTTCGACAGCACTGTGAAAAATGGCGTCTTTCATGGTCTGCACGGCACTGCGGGCGAACCGGCTTCCCTGCAAATCGATGGCAAGATCGGGGTGGACGGTATCGGCAAGCTTTATGCGAATGGACGCACTGGCTCTAAGGAATACGTGCCGGGGCGCGACACCCCGAGAGGAACTGAGTACGGCTACAATATCGATGCGAAATTCAAAGGAACGACGGGAACCGGCACCCGCATCGAGGGTCGTCCTTGTACTCTCCAGTTCGAGAAGCAGTGATCCTACTCAATTAGTAACTGCGCGCCTTACTGGGAAATCGCCTTCAGGTCTGCCAGAAACTCATTCACAGCATCTCCCGGAGTTGCCCACGAGGTGACCAGGCGTATGCAAGAATGCTTTTCATCAACTCTTGACCAGACGTAGAATCCGTATTTCTTCTTCAATTCTTCGATTACTGAATTGGGGAGGATCGGGAATATCTGGTTTGTGGGGGTCTTGACCAAAAAGGTGTAACCGCACGCCTCGATACCTCGGGATAATATTTGAGCCATATCGTTCGCGTGGTGAGCGATTTCGAAGAATAAGTCGTCTCTGAACAGTTCGGAGAACTGAATTCCCAATATTCTCCCCTTCGCCAGTAATGCCCCCCGCTGTTTTAAGTGATATCTGAAATTCTCTTGAAGAGCGGGATTAACGATGACTATAGCTTCTCCCAGAAGCAGTCCGTTCTTGGTGCCGCCGATATAAAACAGGTCGGTCAATTGAGCAATATCTGAAAGCGTCATATCGGCCCCTGAAGATGCGAGCGCCGACCCCAGCCGTGCGCCGTCGAGATACAGAAACAGGCCAACGGTTCTGCATACTTTCGAAATGGCCTCCAGTTCCGTCTTCGTGTAAATCGTCCCCAGTTCAGTGGCTTGGGATAAGAAGACGACTCTCGGTTTGACCATATGCTCGTCTGTGTGGGCGGACACCACTTCTTGTAGGGCAGGCGGCGTAAGCTTTCCATCTAGGCAGGGGACATTATGTATCTTGTGTCCAGTTGCCTCGACCGCTCCCGCCTCATGAACGTTGATATGGGCTGTGGCTGCCGCAATAACGGATTCAAATGGTTTTAGCATCGAAGCGAGTGCAATGAGGTTGGCTTGGGTTCCACCGGACACAAAATGCACCTGAGCACGTTCGTTGTCGAGTTTAGCCCGAAGTAAGCGTGTCGCTTCAGCGCAAAAACCGTCTTCACCGTAGCCCATCTCTTGGGTCGAGTTCGCCTTATTCAAGGCGTTCAATATTCTTGGATGAGCGCCCTCGGAGTAATCATTGAAAAATAGGTATCGATATGGCATGTGGTCTGTATGTTCTTGCAGATTGACGATATTAATCGCCCTTCAGTACAAACAAAATCGCTCGACCCGAGGAGTAGTTACGTATAGCGGCAAGTTTCTGCCCTACAGGAAGTGGTCAGAGGTTGGGACGGTTGCAGCAGCACGGACTTCAGTGCCTGCTTCAGGCACAAGTTTTGGAAGGGTTCTATTGCCGGGGGCTTTGTCAGCGTCAGGCGCGGCAAGTCAGTGAACGATTTTTAAGGTATGCTTGCGTAATGCTCGAACATCAATGTGGAGTTCGGCTATCGCGTTGTGCAACGTGTTTCGATGCAATTGAAGCTGACGAGCGGCCTTGCATTGATTCCCTTTATTCTCCTGAAGGACCGTCGTGACAAACTGCCTTCTGAACTCCCGTACTGCCTCGTCAAAAGGAATCCCGGCCTGATGCATTTGGATGATGAGCACTCTTAATTGATGGTTCAAGGCAGGCCCCTCACATCATGCTGATGATCGGGCTGAAGACACGGCCCAAATAGGAAAGGCTGTGACATTGGTTATGCTCTAGCCGCCAACTCCTGCGAGGGAGTTAACAGCGTGGACGCATGCACCGTCACAGCCCTTGATGCGATCACTGCTTTCGCAGTCCCAAACCCCGACGGTACCTCGCAGGACAGTCGGTTTTTTCGGGTTTGGTGCCCAGCGGGTCACCCCGCCAGACTGATCACCCAGCCTACTTCGGACTGGCAACTATTAGAAGCCAACCCTTTCAGCCGTCGACGGTGGTAATCCTAAATTAAGATTCGAAATTGTCAAGGCCCAAGACTGGTGCATTTGCGTTATTTTTCTGGTCCCGATCATGTAAGCGTAAACGACGCTCGGTGCATGGCTTAGGAATGTATTAGAGCAGGTATTCCGAATTATTCACACCTTTTTCACAGTAAGTCACTACACGACAATCAGAAAGAAAGCGCAGAAATTTCTTGACGCAGGTCAGGTTACTGAAGCATTGTCTCTCTCAGAAGGAGGCGAATGTCTGATCTCGTGGCTTACATAGACGGCGGCTGCCATGGCAGTCCGGGGCGGTCAGGTATTGGAGTTGTCATCGAAGATTCTGCAGGGGGGAAAATCGCGATTTCCCAGTGGATTGGCCAACATGACAACAATGTGGCCGAATATGCCGCCTTGCTCACAGCCTTACAACACGCCATTGAGGTCAAGGCAAAGTCCCTTCATGTCTTCTCTGACTCCGAAATTGTGGTCAAGCAGATGACGGGGGAGTACACCTGCCGTTCTCCACGCCTGTATACACTAAATTGGATTTGTCGCAAGTTGGCACGCAAACTCGATTTTTCCATCGCGCATATTCCTCGCGAGCACAATACAGGAGCCAATCGCCTCGCCACCCTTGCCGTCCGCTCCCGAAAAGAACTGCGATAAGGCAATGAACGTCCGGCAGGTGCGATTATCCCCGAACCTCACGACACGGTGTCGTGGGGTTGGAAGTCTAGCTTCCGAATCGCCGTTGCCGCAAACGACAATCGAGCCGCACCCCCACGGCGACTCATGCACGCACGGGCACATCCAGACCTCGGCGCTGACGGTAGAGATGTTTATCACCGGATCAATATTGTTGTTGCATCCAGCTTCTCACAGGGGATAACATGCCGCTAACCTTGGCTCTGGGACAATACCCATGAACATCGGCGATACTATCCGTAGATTTAGGCTTAAGAGAGGGCTGTCGCAGGGGGATATCGAGAGGCGTAGCGGTCTGTTGCGTTGCTATCTATCCCGTGTGGAAAACGGGCACACGACTCCGTCGCTGGATACGCTGGCGAAGATTGCCTCTGCCATGGATACCTCGGTCGGCGAGTTGCTGGCTAGCAGTTCCGGCGAGCCCGGAAGCCGAATGGAATTGCAACTGAGCGAGCAGGAGTCTCGGTTTCTCAACAGCGTTCGCCGGTATTCTCCCAACCTGAACGACAGCGACAAGAAACTGGTGCTGGCAATGGTGAAAAAGATGGCTGGCAGCGGAGAATAGTCATGTCCCCAGCATTGACCAGCCCAGGGGAAAAGCTATGAGTTCCGGTTTTGCACCAGCCCCGAATATATCCGCAACGCTTCAGAGTGTGACACAGGAACTTCGGCGGCTGCAAGAGTTGCTCTTGTCAGCCGAGAAGCCTGACCCTCGCATACTCACCGAGTTCCGGGACGCGGTAAACCGAATTCGCCAGGCCGCGTGGGCGCTGCACCAATACGGCGAGATAATTGCCGATCAAGCCTCCTCAAACCCAATTGCTTCAATTTTAGCTATAGAACGTATCCGAACAGTGTGCCAGCTTTGCAAGCTGATTGAGGCAGACTTGGGGAACCCGGAAATACATCTTCCCAACGGCCAACTGGACGGACTTTGCGGAGCTATGTCACGACTGGCGCACCATTTGCGTGAGCATGTTGGGAGCTAAAGAAGCGTGAAGCGGCTTCTGTCGGCCCGCCCGCTTAGCGTCGGTGCCCACCTCGGCATCGCAACGTGCCCAGGCCCGTCCGGCAGGTGCGATCCTCCCCGAGCCGCACAACACGGGTGTCGTGGGGTGGAAGTCTCGCTTTCCTGCTTCCCTTATCGCCGGTCTCGCAGCGGCTATCGAGTCGCAGCGCAGTTAGATGATGCCCGACCGATAAACGAACCACCAGCTCACCAGCAGTGACAGGAGCATCTCCGCCACCCCCCAGCCGAAAGGTAAAAACCAGCCGCCGAGGCTCAAAACGGTAAATAGGAGCCAGAACAGTCTGCGGTCTGAAGAGTCAGCGCCCACGTCCAGACATGATACAAAAACATCCGGGCACCACGGCTTGCGCTTTTGCCTCACAGCGACTCGCCTAAACAGTGGTGCTGGGCAGCGGTTCGGCCCCACGCTCTTAGAGCATTCCTCCCGTTCTGAGGGTTAAGTCATTCAACGCCAACTCTAGCTTTTCTATGGCTTGCTCCAGTTCCGGGTGTTTGCCCAGCCTCTCGCTGAGCCGTTTCAGCAGGCTGTGAGCTTCCGCCAGATGTTGTATGGCTGCTGCTGGTGGCTGCTCTTGAGTTGAGTCTGGATTGTCTCGGGTCATACAAGCCTCCTTGGCGGCTTTAGAGAAACCGTGCCCCATCGACTGGGAGTCGTGGTCGAAGCGGCGGCAGGGGACGCTACTGACAATCGGCGAATTGTCGCACCGTAAAAGCAGCAGCCCTGAATTATTTCTCCGAAGCTGGTTCTCTGCGAAGCTTCTTCCTAGCACGCTTACGTGCCAAGACCGATTTCAGTCGGCGTTTCTCCCCCGGCTTCAGGAAATAGGAGTGACGCCTCACTTCCCCGATGATGTTTTCCGCCTGAACCTTACGCTTGAACCGACGCAGGGCGTTGTCAATCGACTCGCCCTCCTGTACTCTGATTTCCGCCAAAGGTAACTCCCTAAGCGCCCTAAGCATACCGCATCCTAAAAGGGGAGTAAAATGAAGCAGACTCAGGCTCGTAATCTGGGGGGTGCCATGTCCAAACTAAACGGGGATAAAGCTCGGTTCAACCGTGTACGAAAGCAGAACATTCGTCGCCGCGAGCGGATTCGGAAATTTCGCGAAGCGTTAGGAAAAAGAGACAGTGGGATCAAAAGCAGCACAGGAATGTAAGCTCAATCCCTGTGCCGCAGGGGCGTAACGGTGGGAAGGAAGGAGCAAGGTAAAGCTATCGAAAATACTTTATATCATTCTCTTGGCAAGTTTCTTGATCCGGAAATGCGTCTCCGGGGATTTGGGGGATTGCGCGTCCCCAGTTGAATCTTCCTTTGTCGGTAAACTTCAGCCCAATCTGTCCGGGCGATTTAGTATCCAGCTTTCCCACCCATTTAACAGAGAATATTCCTCTGCTCCCACGATGTTGAAGCAAGACGGAACATCCTGTTTGCAGCGTATGTGTGATTCCTTTTAGTCGCGCTCCGGTTCCCGTTACGTCAATCGTGGTTGCATCTTGCTCGAAAGATTGACCGTGGATATCGACCCCAGACACACGGACTGTTAGAGCTAGATACAAACGCAACTCTCGTCGCATCTCCATAATCTGCAACCCTATGACGGCAGTAGGGCGCAGTTACATGTCGTGCGGAACTCTGTCAACATAACCGAAGTGACCCAGCTACAAACACATAAGTCGTCTGCCTTTAGTTCATATATCTCTCCGCCCATCCTGGCCTGTAGGCCGTTGGTGCTAATCCCTTTTGTAACAATACCTGTCCGATAGCATTCGGCAATTTTAAGCTATCATTTCACTCATAACGAAATTAGAGCTTTACCGCATTGCGAGAATTTGTGCGTGAGGCTGTTTGGGAAATTTCCATTGGAGGCGCTGAATGCGTAAGCAGGAAGGTTTTTCTCTCATTGAGTTGCTGATTGTGGTGACTATCATCCTGATCATAGCCGCCATATCCGTTCCTAACTTGATGCGTTCTCGTATGTCCGCCAACGAAGCCTCGGCAGTCGGCTCCGTTCGCTCCATCAACAGCGCAGAGGCCATGTACCAGCAAATCAACCCGACGGTCGGCTACACTGACTTGGCTACACTAGGCAGTACCGCTGCTGGCAACCTGCTGGATAGCACCCTCGGGCAGGCTAGCCCGACGAAGAGCGGGTATGCCTTTACTCTTACCCTGGGCTCCGACACTCCGGCATCGTCATACGTCATCGGAAATGCGCCGTTAAGCTCCTCAACAGGAACACGCCAGTTCTGCTCTGACCAGACTTTTGTGATCCGTGTTGCTGGTACGACATTTTCTTCTACGGTGCCTACTACCTGCGCCACGACTTTGGCTGCTTTGCAATAAAGCCGCTCCTCATTCGCATGCAGCCTGGGAATGCCGCACCCATTTTCGTATCGGGTGCGGCTTTTTGTCCAGCAGGTGCGATCCTCCCCGAACCTCACGACACGGACAATCGTTTTCGCCTAGAATTCAAGAATGAAGATTTCCATCGAACGGAAGTCAATCCCCTTGCTGGAGGTCAGGATGCCGCGGACAGGTAATAATAGACTCAAATTGACAGCAATTGCCGTCACCATTCTTGCGTGCGGAGTAGCAGCACTGGCTCAACAAGCCCAATACCCCAATTTAACCGAACTTCCTAATCCGTATCGTCTTGTGGAAGGGTGGCCGACGCTTCCCAAGACTATGAATGGAGGTCGCTGGGGGGAAGTCATTCGGGTAAGTGTAGACCGTAAGGGCAACATCTGGGTTTTCCATCGTTGTTTCAATACCGTACCCCCCGGACACGCAACGTGCCTGGAACGTGGGGATTCTAACCCTCCGATCCTGGAGTTTGATCACTCGGGGAAGCTCCTGGCGAGCTTTGGAGTAGGGCTGTTCGCATATGCGCACGGGTTCACCGTCGATAGAAAAGGAAATCTTTGGGCGAGTGATGTCAACGATGAAGAGGCGATACTCGGCATTTCCGCCAAGAACTCGGACGGTGCTGTCAGGGGCCAGGAGGTTCTGAAACTGAGCCCATCCGGCAAGGTGCTAATGGTGCTCGGCAAAATGGGAGTTGCGGGGAATGGCACGGATACCTTCGACCGGCCGACCGGCATTGCCGTTGCACCAAACGGCGATATTTTTGTCTCCGACGGGCATTATCCGACTAAGTACGGAACCGCCCGCGTGATGAAGTTCAGCAAGGACGGTCGGTTTATCAAAGCCTGGGGACGTAAAGGAACGGGGCCTGGTGAGTTCGATGAACCTCACGACATTTTCATTGGCGGCTCTCAGAATCGTGTCTACGTCGCCGACCGCAG
>JBEKQR010000211.1:0-7662 GCA_049519515.1 Candidatus Korobacteraceae bacterium | reverse complement strand
ACATTAAGCGGTTGAGTGTGCCTGCGCCTCTGCTGGAGACTCAGGCAAAGGGGCGTTTCGCACCATCTCGACGACCTTGCTCTGCGCCTGTCGAGCGTCCTCGCTGAAGGCCTGCGCATAAAGGCCAAGCGTGGTCCCGGGATTGGCATGCCGGCACAACTCCTGCACGATTGCAAATCAGTTTTGTCAGACGCCTCGAAAAGTGTGCGTATTGCTAGAGCTTGTTTCAAAACATTCCCGGGGAATAAGGCGTGTTTCCTCAGGGGCTAAAGCCCGCATTTTTGTTGGCTCTGGACGGCGTGGCTGAAGCCACGCCCCTTCATTGGGTATGGCAGTCATTCGGGTTCATGTCAGCCGTCGAAAAAGCCTGTGAATGTCTTCGGTTGCTTCAAACCGAGGCGGTCTCCAACCCCCGGTTGTGCGTGATTCAGTTGTTCGGTTCAGACTCGGGGTTCACCGTCAGCCATACTGCCTTAGCCAGCCTGCAGTGCGACGCGGCCCTGATTCCGGAGATCCAGTTTGATATGGAGAGGCTGTTCCAGCACATGCACACTCGACTCCTGCCGCGGTACCGATTCGCCGACAATAAGACGGTCAGCCCCGAAAGTCCCTTCGGTATGATCGTGATGGCTGAAACCGCCGTGCCGGAGGACTGGTACAGGTACGTTCGCTGGCAGGAGCACCTGCAGCGGGTTGGTTTGGACGCGGAGAATCTGTTGCAGCATGTCGTTGATCCAATGGCGCGCAGCTTTATTCAAGACCAGCTCGCATCGCTTACCCCCAAAGTCCCTACAGTGGAACTGAGCCGCGAAGAGGTAGAGGCTTTGATCCTTTTCGTTGAGAATGGCCGCCGGGTTTACGGGGAAACGCCGGATGCGCTGCGGACCGCCAGCCTCCGGCTCGTATCCGAGGTCCTCAAGTACCGCATCCAGCATGAAATGGGCAAGGACGCAGCGGGTAAGGATACGTACTGGAAGACGTTCCGGGTTTTCACCAATGAACCGCGTCATCTAGTGCGCTCGTCTCCGCCCAGCGCAAACGACATCATCATCGGCCGCCGTTTCGGCATGCTGGCAGTCGATAATGCCATGGCTGGCTACACCGACTTCATGATCAGCCAATGGCTTACGTAGTATGTCCTGGTGCCACTTCCCCTCGTCGTGCTTGGACGGAAGAGAGTGCCGGAAGAAGGCATTTTCTGGCAGTCCGTTCTGGCAAAAACCGGGCAGGGGAACCTGTCTAGTACGGAGGAGTCCCCCGGCCGGCTGCCACAGCAATCGGGGGGCCAGCGCCAGGATAAGGGAAAAGCATCCATGGCCGGGAGTCGTTAAGAGCGAGCCGCTGGAAGCTAACGCGATCATGCGCGTTTCCGTTTGCGCCGGGTACCCTCCGGGTTTTAGTAACGGCAGTATCGGCTTTCGTTGTGTCCGGGAAGCGGCGAAGTGAACCTCTTCCCAACTCAGGCAATGTCGAGGACCACATTGCCGATCACCTTCCCGCCTTCAACCATGTCGTGCGCTTCGGCGATCTGCTCCAGTGGCAGGCGGCGGGCGACGGTGTGCATCAGCCGACCCTGCTTGAGAAGCTCTGTCAACTCCGCGAGTCCCGCCGAGCGGTCGGCAGCGGAAATATCGTAGACGAGGAACAGGCGCAGGGTGACGTTGTTCAGCATCAGCCAGAGACCGGGCAGCGTGGATTCGTTTGCCGACATGCCGTAGACCACCACCGTCGAATGCGGGCGCAAAACCGCCGGATAGTACCTGGCGTTACGGCTGAGATCCATCTCGATCACGGCATCGACGCCACTGCCGCCGGTCATGCTCTTGACGCGCTCGCCAACGTCTTCTGTGCGGTAGTTGATCACCTCGTCCGCCCCGGCGGCACGCGCGTGGGCGGCCTTGGCATCGCTGCTGACGGTGGTGATCACCCGCGCGCCACGCAGCTTGGCAAGCTGGATGGCATAATGCGCGACCGAACCCGCGCCTCCGGCAATCAGCAGAGTGCTGCCCGGCCGAGGCGCTTTCACCCCGGCAAGCGCGCCTTCGGCGCTAGCCGGCGCTGCCAGGCGGATCGCCTGAATCGCGGTCAGCGCCGGAATGCCGAGACAGGCGCCGGCAGCGTAGTCGATATTTTCAGGCAGGCGGACCGCCTGGGCCACCGGCAACGCAATGTATTCGGCGGCGGTGCCGTGGGGACGCTTCCACTGTCCATTCCAGACCCACACGCGCTCGCCGACGCGGCCGGCGCCGCCCGGCCCAACGGCGTCGATGTCGCCAGCGCCGTCGCTGTGCGGGATGATCAACGGGGCCATCAGCCCGCGTCCGAAGCCGCCGCGGCGCACTTTCCAGTCGGAGGGATTAACTCCGGAAGTCCGCAGCTTGACCCTGACCTCTCCCGGCCCCGGCTGCGGCGTCGGCTGCTCGCCGATTTGCAGTACTTCGCGCGCCGGACCTTGTCTGGTATAGAAGGCTGCTCGCATGAAATTCTCCTGCACTCATCTCGATTCGCCGAGAATAACATCATGGGGTGCTCCTGATACACCGGATCGGTGATTGCTTCTCTTCATAACCGATTCGTGGATAATGTCCTCAACAGCCCGGATACGGGAACAACGCTGGCGGGAGGCTTTCGGTTGAGTGTGACGGCACAGCAGGCGCGCTTGGGGCCCCCAGTACGCGCCGCTGTTGCGCGTAATGGGGCGACTCTCCGCCCCAGCCTGCGGATTGCGTTGGCGACCATAGGGTTCACGTCGGTGGTGGCGCAGATCGTGCTCATGCGCGAACTGTTCGTGAGCTCGTATGGCAACGAGCTTTCCTTGGGCCTCACCCTGGCTCTGTGGCTGTTTTGGACGGCTTTCGGAAGCGCCTGCCTGGGACACTTCACCCCAGCAAGCGCAAACGCGGCGCTTGCCAGGGACTCCGGGTTGCGGCGACGCGCCCCCGCTACGTTGCTGCTGGCCTGGCTGCAAGCGGCGAGCGCCATCACCCTTTTTGCCGCCATTCTGCTGGTGCGCTCCAGCCGCGCGTGGTGGAGCGCCATGCCGGGCGAAGTGCTCGGTCCGGTGCCGATCCTGCTTACTGCCCTGGTGACGCTGGGCGTGTTCTGCCCCCTTTCCGGCTGGCTGTTTGCCGCCGGCTCGAGGGCCTACGCGGAAGCGTCGATTCCACCCCAGCAAGCGCGAACGGGGTCCCCGGCGAATGACGATTTTCCATTCGCTGGGGCAGAGCAGCGGCGCTTGCCGGCGGCCCCGGACATCGCCAAGGGCGGCAGTTCGACCTATCTGCTGGAGGCCGCCGGTTCCGCCGTCGGCGGCGTAGCGGCCAGCATCATATTCGTTCGCTTTCTCGGCTCCTTGCAGATTGCGGTGATCGTGGCGATGGTGAACATCGTGGTAGCGGCCTCGATAGCCACCCGCCGCCGCAGGGTTCATGCCGCCGCGCTGTTGCTGGCCGTCGTCGCGGGCATCTGCGCTGTGCCGGTCACGAGGGACCTTGAACTGCGCTATCTGTCGAAATCGTGGCCGGGCTTTCGCGTCCTGGCGGCGAGGAACTCCCGTTATGGCAGCCTGGCCGTGGTGGAGACGGAGGGAAACCGGAGCGTCGTTCAGAACGGACTGGTGCTCTTCACCGTGCCGGACCAGGCGGCAGCGGAAGAGGCCGTGCATTTTCCTCTGCTGGAACATCCCGGGCCGCGCTCCGTCCTGCTGCTGGGCGGCGGATTGAATGGCAGCCTGGCTGAAATTCTGCGGTATCCAGGCGTTGAGCGCATCGATTACGTCGAACTCGATCCCGAAGTGCTCCGCCTGGCTCGCGACTATTTTCCGCAGGCGTGGGAAAAATTCGCTGCCGATGGCCGCGTGCATGTGCATCACGCCGATGGGCGGCTGTTTCTGAAGTCTGCCGGACAGCAGTTTGACGTGGTAGTGCTCAATCTGCCGGAGCCGCGAACGGCACAACTGAATCGCTTTTATACTGAACAGTTCTTCCGCGAAGTGCGCGAACGGCTTGCGCCGGACGGCGTTGTCGGCCTTCAGCTCCATGCCGCCGAGGAGTACATCAGTCCGGAGCTGGCGCAATTCTTGCGCTGCGTGGATGGCACGCTGAGGCAGGTCTTTCCCGAGGTAACCGCCATTCCCGGCGAGACTGTTCACTTCCTGGCCGCGGCGCGCAGCGGAATTCTGACAGCCGATCCGCAGTTGCTGCTGAGCCGGCTCAGGCAGCGTGGCATTCAGACCACCTATATTCGCGAATACTACCTTCCGTTTCGCATGGCGCCCGAGCGCATGGCGGAGCTGCACGAGCAGCTTCAAGGCGGCGCGGGCGCGCGCTTGAACCGCGACTTTGCTCCCATCGCCTACTACTTCGACGTGGCCCTGTGGGGATCGCAGTTCTCCGGGAAATATCGCGATGCCTTTCTGGCGGCGGCGTCCACGCGTTTCCACGGAATCGCCCTCGGCTTGGGAGTCCTGATTGCCGCAATCACGGCTGTGCTGGCGAGTGCGCGCCGCCCCGCTTTGCGGGCCGGGAACAGCGCCGGCTTCGCCGTGGCGATCAGTGGTCTGACGTTGATGGGGACCGAGGTACTGCTGCTGCTCGGCTTCCAGGCAATCTACGGATATGTGTTCGATGAACTTGCCATCATCGTTGCCGGATTCATGGCCGGCATGGCACTGGGCAGCTGGCATAGCCGCCGGCAGGAAGCGCGCCCGCCCGCGGATGCGAGGGATGACGCGGGAGACTTGCGCCGCCTGCTGGGGACGCAGCTCGCCGTGGGAGTGTTGCCGCTCGCTGTCATGGCCGTGCTGACCGGCGCGGGTGGATTGCGCGGCGCCGCCTTGCCGGCGCTGGCGCACGCCGGATTCCCCGCCATGGCGATTGTTTGCGGCTTCGCCGGTGGATACCAGTTTCCGATAGCCATGCGGATGTTTTCCACCGCCAGAAGTGGCGCGGCAAGTTCAGCGGGTATGCTTTACGGCCTTGATCTGCTGGGCGCTTGCTTTGGCGCCCTGGCAATCACCATTTATATATTGCCGGTATTCGGCTTTGCCGGCGGAGCCGGGCTCATGGCGCTGGCCAATGCCGGCCCGGTGATCTTGATGGCATACACTTACTCTGCCTTTGCGCCGGCGCCGTGATCGGAGAAGACCAACGCGGTGAATGTAAACAGGTCGGTTGCCGGGCTCTGCCAGGCATCGTGCGGCAAGCCGGCTTTGCGCGAGACTTCTTCCAGGAAGGTCCGGCGGTCCCAGCGCAGCTCCACCGGCACCTGCGGCAGTAGCACTCCTTCCCGGTCACCCTGTTTGATGAGCAGGCCGTGCTCACCGACCCGCACCGTCTCCGTCTTCAGCACATGGCGGAAGGGCGACAAGACCGAGATCTCGTATTGCAGTTTGCTCAACTCGTCCGGCCTCACCGGCGCAAAGCGCGGATCTTCCAGCGCGGCATACGCCGCCACGTCCCGAACTGCCAGGTAAAGAGGGAAGCGCGGCGAGGTGTAGCCGATGCAGCCGCGCAGTTCGCCGTTCTTGGTCAGGGTGACGAATACGCCGCGCGCTTGCGCCAGGTTGGCGGAAGATGGCGCGGGAGGCTGGTATGCCTTGCGTTCGCGCACGGCTGTCTCCACCGATTGGCGGGCGATTCTCAGCAGCTCGGCGCGCTCGGCGGCAGCGACGGAAAATTTACGTTCCGCGGACGCCCCTGTTGTCCGGAAAAAGGCAAGGGCAGCGTAGCCCACTACGCGGCTCTTGTCACTGGTAACGTCGCCCGAGTTGGCGTACTTCAACAGGCGTGGAGCCGGGGCCCCAAGACGTTCGGCCGCGATCATTACGGCCACGATCGGCGCCGCGCCGCATGCCTCCCAAACGCGAGTTTCCGTATTGTGCGACACGGTGAGAAAATCGCCCTGCTCGATGGCATTCAGGAGGCTGCGGTCGAGGCGCACTGCCTCGTCATACGGGTGATAGTGCGAGAGGTCGGAGCTGGCCACCAGCAGGGTGTCATTGCTGCCCTGCAAAAGTTTTGCCAGCGCCAAGCCGAGCTCCCGGCCGGCAAGGTACGAATCGGCGCCCATAACGACGGGCACCACCTGGAAATCACCCAGCACCCTCTGCAGGAAAGGCAACTGCACCTCAACGGAATGTTCGGGCTGCTGCCGAAGCTCGTGACCGGAGGCGGACAGCCGGATGCTGGGCGCCGAGCCGGCCAGTTTGCGGGCGAATTCGCGATCCACGGCAACCTTGCCGAGCGGCGTCGTGTAGGCATCGCCATCGTAGACCGAGGAGTATCCGATCCATTCAAAATGCGATGGGCCGATGATGACCACGCGCTTGAACTTCCTGCCCTTGAGCAGCGCATACGAATGCGCGGCGACGGCGCCGGAGTATTCGTAGCCCGCGTGTGGCGCCACGATGGCTACCAGAGAGCCCGTCGCCTTGGAAACCTCGGCCCGCGACAATGCGCCATCGACCGCCCTTGTCAGCTCACCGGCATCGGCCGGATAGAACATGCCTGCCACCCCGGCGGGACGCTCTTTCGCGGCTTCGGCAGCGCGGCATACCGGGCAGATGGCGATGATGGCAAAGATCACAGCCCAGCGCGCAAGCACGTTTTGCATGTCGCCTCCTTATGTCCAGACGCCGGGTATGGAGTGCCCGCAGCGCTTGCACTTCGCCTTGCTTACGTTCATCTGGGCAATGGTGAAGCCGGCTCTTTCTATGAGCAGAAGGCGGCACTTGGGGCAGTAGGTGTTCTCGCCGGCGTGTCCGGGAACGTTGCCGATGTAGGTGTAGTGCAGCCCTTCGGAATCGGCGATGGCTTTGGCGCGCTCCAGCGTCTGCACCGGCGTGGGCGGGAGGTTTTTCAAAAGGTAGAGCGGATAAAAACGGGTGAAGTGAACGGGAACGTCGGGGCCTAGTTCCGCCTTGATCCACTTCGCCAGATTTCTATATTCGGCATCGCTGTCGTTCAGAGTTGGCACCACCAGGTAAACGATCTCCAGCCATGGGGCCAGCTTGCGGGCGGTCACCAGGCTGTTCAGGACCGGTTTGAGCTCACCGCGGACAACGTCGCGGTAATACGTCTCGGAAAAAGATTTGAGGTCGATCTTGATGGCAGCCAGGCGCCCGCATAGCCGCCGCAGCGGCTCCTGCTGGATGAATCCGTTGCTCACCATTACCGTGCGCAGGCCCTCGCGGCGTCCGGCTTCGGCGGCATCGAGCACGTATTCCGTCCAGACGATAGGCTCGCCGTAGGTGCAGGCCATCACCGGACAACCGCCGCGCTTGGCGGCCGCTGCCAGTTCCTGGGGAGGCAGGTATGAGGCGCGCAACTCCTCCGGGCGGGCTTGCGAAATCTGCCAGTTCTGGCAGAACTTGCAGTTCACGTTGCAGCCGGCGGCGGCGACGGAAAATGCCGTCGCTCCGGGAAGGAAATGGAACAGCGGCTTCTTTTCAATCGGATCGATGTGCGCGGCCACCACCCGCGAGTGCACCAGGGTGTAATAGGCGCCGCCACGGTTCTGGCGCACGCGGCAGAAGCCCCGGCCGCCATCGGATACAACGCAGCTTCTCGGGCACAGTCCGCATTGCACAAAACCATTGGGATGTTTTTGGTAGAAGCCGGCTTCACGGCGGTAACGCGAATCATCTTCGTCCTGGGCGAAGGC
>JBEKQR010000210.1:0-7701 GCA_049519515.1 Candidatus Korobacteraceae bacterium | reverse complement strand
CTTGTTTCAAAAACATTCCCGGGGAATAAGGCGTGTTCCCTCAGGGGCTAAAGCCCGCATTTTTGTTGGCTCTGGACGGCGTGGCTCAAGGCACCCCAGCAAGTCAAATGCGGACTTGCTGGTATTCCCTACTCCCTAAACCCTATTCCCTAACCCCTTCCCTAAACCCTATTCCCTAAAACCGGAACTCCGAACCTTGTACCGGGTTAAAGTTTATTGACTGAGCGCCGCGGGCGTATCTTATAGCCGTGCAACTCGGGTAAAATAACTCCATGAAGCGCGTTATCGCATTGCTTTGCTGCTTTTCGCTGGGCACACTCTCCTTCGCCGCGCCGCTGGCCTCCAATGCCAGGACGGCCATTCCATCGCAAGTTCAGCAAATAATTTCGGTGGATTACCGCGCCTTGCGCAATTCCGATTCCGGCATGGCCCTGAAGAACAAGATACTGCCCGACACCCTCAAGCAGTTCGAAGTGGCGCTGAAAGCCATGTCGATCGATCCCGATAGCGATGTCGAGTCGCTCTCGTTCGTCATGTTCCGTTCCGGCAAGCAGTTGCGCAGCGTGGGTTTTGCCACTGGCGAGTTCCAGCTCAAGAAGTTTGTGGCGCAGCAAAATGCCAGCAAGGTAAAGCCGGAGAAATACCGCACGACCTCCATCTACCAGGCCGGCTCGGGAATGGTGATGACGTTCCTGGACGAGGGCACGATGCTTTTCGGCGAAACCCAGGCCGTGCATGAAGCTCTCGATGCCCGCGACGGCGAGGCTCCCACCCTGGCCAGCAACGCCGAGGTGACCAATCTTCTTAGCTCCGTTCAGGATGGCGCGGTCTGGAGCGTGCTGGATTCCATCGGCACCCAGAACATGCTGCGCTCAGGAATGGGCCCGGCGGCCAAGATCGCCGAGTACGATATCGTCAAGAAGCACCTCAACGGCTCTTACTACACGATGGATTTTAGCCACGGCGTCACCCTCGATTTAACCATCGCCACCGGCGACCCGATGGCCGCAGCTACGCTCTCCTCGCTGCTCAAGGCCGGCATCATGTTGAAGAAGATGGGCGCTTCGCCGGCGGAACAGACCGCCATCGACGCCACCACGGTGGACAACAGCAGCGGCAACCTGCTGATGCACTTCAAGGCCGACGACAATAAGTTCCAGTCGTTGTTGCAGTCGGATCTGTTCACCGCTATCTCGCACTAGCTTTCTGAATCCGCATGAAATAAGGGCGGCCACGGCCGCCCTTTTCCTTTCAGCCACTCGGCAAACTCTGTGGAGCATCACAGCTATGCACTGCGCTGTTGCTTTGATGGGATGGAATCACTCGCAGAATGCCTTGATCTGATCCGCCAGGTTGCGCAGCGCGGCCTCGTCGCGGCGGTACCACATCCATGTGCCCAGCTTCTGGCCCTGCACCAGGCCGGCTTCGCAGAGAATCCGCATGTGATGAGAGATGGTGGGCTGAGCCAGTCCGATGCGCCGTTGCAGGTCGGCCGCGCACATTCCCCGTGGCGCCAGCAGAGACAGGATCTGCCGGCGCACGGGGTCGGAAAGCGCGCGCAACTTCAGGCTCAGGTCGTCGTTGGCTGCTTTCATCGAACCGGTTCAGCCCTCAATATGTCAGAGTTTTGTTTTCAAAATAGCGCTTTGCAGGGGCATGGCTTTAGCCATGCCGTTCAGAACCAGCAAAAATGCGGGCTTTAGCCCCTGAGGGTATGTTCCCTGTTTTAGAAACCGGACGCGCCCTAGGAAGCCCTTGCCGCACGGGCAAGAAGCAGACCCCTCGCGGGCTGAAAGCCCGCTCGGGATATAAATAATAAAAGGCCTCGTACGGCGCGGCTCAAGGCACCCCAGCAAGTCAAATGCGGACTTGCTGGGGACCCCGCAAAGCCGCGCCCTTTCAAAACTACTGCCCGTGCGTTCTGTCCACAGCCTCTTACAGCCGCTTCTTCGTCCACTCCTCGATGCGATCCAGGGCCTTGCGCAGGTTCTCGATAGAGTTGGCGATGCTGAAGCGCAGATAGCCTTCGCCGTAAGCGCCAAAGGCGGTTCCGGAGAGCGTTGCCACCCCGGCCTCCTCCAGCAGCGCGTCCGCCAGTTTCTTCGAGGGCCAGCCCGTCTTGGTGATGTTCGGGAACATGTAGAATGCGCCCTTGGGCACCTTGCAGGAGAAGCCCTTGATGCGGTTGATGCGCTCGGCAAAGTAATCGCGCCGCCGCTGGAACTCGGCCCGCATCTTCCCAACCGAGCTCTGATCGCCCTTGAGGGCGGCCACCCCGGCCATTTGCGTAAAGCTGGCGGTGCAGGAGTTCGAATTGGTCTGCAGGCGCGAAATCTGGTCGGCCAGATCGCGCCGCATTACGCCGTAGCCCATGCGCCAGCCGGTCATGGCGTAGGTCTTGGAGAAGCCGTCGAGCAGGATGATGCGGTCGCGCAGGTGCCCATGCTTGAGGATGGAGTGGTGCTTGCCTTCAAAGATCAGCCGGCAATAAATCTCGTCGGTCATGATCATGGCGTTGCACTTGTCCATGGCCTCGGCGATGCCGTCGATGTCGCGCTCGGTCAGCACGCCGCCGGTGGGATTCTGCGGCGAGTTGATGATGATCAGCTTGGTGCGTTCGTTGACCAGCCTTGCCAGCTCCTTGACGTCCAGACGGAAGTCCAGCTCTTCGCGCAGCGGAATGGGGACCGGTTTGCCGCCGACAAAGTTGATCATCGACTCGTAAATGGGAAAACCGGGATTGGGATAGATGACCTCGTCGCCATGGTCCACCAGCGCGGTGATGACGAAGTACATGATTGGCTTGCCGCCGGGAACCACCACCACCTCTTCCGGCGCGACCTTGATGCCGCGGCTGGCGGCCACGTCATCGGCGATGGCCTGGCGCAGCTCCGGCAGCCCGGCGGATGGACCGTAGTGCGTGAAGCCCTTATGAAGCGCGGCGCAGGCCGCTTCAATGATGTGCCCGGGGGTATCGAAATCGGGCTCTCCGATTTCCAGGTGGACGATATCTCTGCCCTGCTTTTCCAGGGCGCGCGCCTTCACTAATACTTCAAAGGCAGTTTCCGTGCCCAGCCGCGACATCCGGCGGGCCAGGCGAAGCTCGGTTTGCGTTGCTTGTGTCATAGACATAGTAGTTCCATCCCGGACTGCCAAGCTTGCGAACGTCAATACGCGTCCGGGTGAAATTTCCGATTTTGGTGTGAATTGACGTCCAGCCTGACGATCAGCTTTACAAATAAGTTTCCCCGCCGAATGCGGCCGGAACTCCCCGTCAAACACCGCCCTTCCATTGCCAGGGGTTCACGGCTTCCGCAGCCGCCGGGGATATGAATCCCGCCAAGAGTTTTCCTGGTTCGACTGACAGATTCTGCTGGGCATGGTGGCCGCTGTCAGTGACGGAGGATGCCCAGCCCTGTGATATGAATCTGCCGGCCGCTAGCCTCATCGAGCGCGCCCTGCTTCCAGTTACTACGCAGAAAATAAAAGGTTTATGACCGGCAAAGCTCATGCCTGGGCAGCCCTCGCCAGGGCGGGATTCAGTTGGGAATCTCCCGTCCCGCATCTTCCGCGGCGCGAATCACTTTGGCCACGCGGTAGGGCCGGCCGGCGCTGGACTCGTGGAAGTGGCGCACCTGCAGCTCGCCCAGCAGTCCCAGCGCCAGCAGTTGCACTCCCGCCACAATCATGACCGCAGCCAGCAGCAGCAGCGGTCCATGCTGGTCCATGACATTGACGTGGCGGAAGAGCTTCAGCAGCATCATCCACAGGGCAATTGCCGAACCGCCCGCAATGCCCGCCATGCCCACCGAGCCGAAGATGTGCAGCGGCCGGGTCAGGTAGCGCAGCAGAAAGCGGATGGTGATCAGGTCGAAGAAAACGCGGATGGTGCGGCTGATGCCGTAATGCGATTTCCCCTTGTCGCGAACGATGTTCCGGATGGGAATCTCGCAGATGCGGGCCCCATACCAGGAGGCCAATGCGGGAATGAAGCGGTGCTGTCCCTCGCCGTAGAGGGGAATTTGCTCGATAAGCTCGCGGCGGTAGGCCTTGAAGGTTGTCCCGAAGTCGTGCAGATTCACCCCGCTCAGCTTTGACATGAGCCAATTGGCGCAGCGTGAAGGGATGCGGCGCATCACCAGGTTATCCACGCGCACCTTGCGCCAGCCGCTGACAATGTCATAGCCCTCGTCAAGCTTTTCCAGGAAGGCGGGGATGTCCTCCGGCTCGTGCTGCAGATCGCCGTCCATGGCGATGACGAACTCGCCCTGGGCGTGATCGAAGCCGGCGGCCAGCGCTGAAGTCTGGCCGAAGTTGCGCCGTAGCTGCACCACCACCACCCGGCTGTCGATGGCCGCTATCTCCTCCAGCAAGGGCAAGGTGCGGTCGCGGCTGCCATCATCGACGAACACCAGCTCGAACGTCTTGCCCGCCGCTTCCATCACGGCCTTAAGCCGGTCGTAGAGCTCGGTGACGCTCTCCTGCTCGTTGTGCAAAGGAATGACGATGGAAAATTTGGGCACAATGCCTGGATTATAGCAAGTCGTGCCCCACATCTGCCGGCTTTTGGCAGATGTGGGCCGTTAGGTGTCGAGATTCAATTCCAAAGTGCACGAGGCGGGCAGCAAGGCGTGCTCGCACGCACGCCCAGCCGAGGGCGGCTGGGCCTACGTCTGTGCCTTTCCGGAGTTTCCGCGCTTTGCTCTTTCCATATCTGCCCTTTCCTGATAAATATTTCAGGACTAATAAACCCAGTCGAAAGGGAAAACCAGAAGGAGGAGGTGTTAGGAAAAAGCGCGCATTTCAGTTCGCCTTCGTAATGGTTTTTTTCTGTGCGGGATGGACGGCCCAGATTTGGGCACAAGGATTTGACGTGAAACCACAATATTTTACGGTGAATGATTTCAAGCTGAAATCGGGGCAGGTTCTGCCCGAAATGAAAGTCGAATACGGCACCCTGGGCACACCGCAAAAGGACGCCGCCGGAAACATCGTGAACGCCGTCGTCTGGTGCCATGGCTGGAGCGGGAGCTACATCCAGGGGACCACGTTTTACAAGAAGGTCTTCGGGCCGGGCAATCCCATGGACCCCAACAAGTTCTTCATCATTTTCCCGACTGCGCTGGGATCGCCGGGCTCGTCCTCGCCCTCGACCTCCGGCCTCGGGGCCAAGTTCCCCAAATACACATTTGAGGACATGATCAGCGCCCAGTACCTGCTTGTAACCCAGCACCTCGGGATCAAGCACCTGGCCGGCGTGGCCGGGGGAAGCATGGGCGGCTCCCAGACCTTGCAGTGGATCACACAATACCCCGACATGATGGACTGGGCTATTCCCATTGCCACCGGACCCTCGACTACCGGGCGCAACGTGGGCATCTGGGGATTAATGTCCGAGACCATAAAGGCCGACCCGGCATACATGAACGGCGACTACACGCAGCAACCCAGGAACGGCCTGCGGCGCGCCTTCATGGGAACGTATCTCTGGTACTTCTCTCCCGCCTACTACCAGAGGGAGTACAAGACACCGGAGGCGGTGATGCAGGGCATCGAGAATGCCGGCATGGGTAACGAAAAAATGGACGCCAACGACATCATCTGGCGCAACGATGCCTACATTCGCTTTAACACCACCGCTGACTTGCCCAAGGTCAAAGCCAAGGTATTGGTCGTCGGGGTGAACAGCGACGAGCTCTTTCCCGGCCCGACCGAGTTTATTCCCATTGCCAAGGCGATTAAAGGGGCCAAACTGTTTTCCTACGATTCCATACTTGGACACCTGGGCAATATTCAGGAGATCGATAAGGCCAACCCGGCGATGCTGAAATTCCTGAAGACAGCCAGCAAGAAGCATTAAGCTTAGCCGCGGTTTGGCAGATGCGGTAACCGATCGGATAACTACAAGAGCGCCCCACCCTTCGCCCGGGTGGGGCCTCCCAACCCGCCGATTGCGCAGGAAGGTGATGTTCGACTTGGGGCCGTGGCGTTCTTTATCGCGGGCGGCGCTCGCCGGCTGGCTGCTTTTTTACGCCGGTTTCCTAGCCTACGCCGCGGCTGACCGCAGTGGATTTCTGTTCATCGATCACGTCAACCTGGTCGTGCATGAAGGCGGACACCTGCTGTTCGGCTGGTTCGGCCAGACCCTTGGACTTTGGGGCGGGACCCTGCTGCAATGGCTCGTTCCCGCGCTGCTGGCGGCTTATTTCTATTTCCAGCGGCAGATCGCCGGCTTTTGCTTCAGCCTCTTCATGTTCTTTGAAAACTTCCTCTACACCGCTGCCTACATGGCCGATGCCCGAGCGCAGGTCCTCGATCTGGTGAGTGTCGGCGACGGCGATCCCGCAGGCGGCTCTTTGCATGATTGGTTCAATATTTTTTCCAGCCTGGGCGTGCTGAATCACGACACGCAGATTGCGGCGATGGTGCGCACACTCGGCTGGTTCGGCATGCTGGCCACCGCCGCCTGGCTGGGGTGGCGAGGCAGAACACTTAACAACCCTTGTACCGGGAAGTCTGGTTAGAGCAGTTATGGAATGGGTATATTCCATTGCCTTTGTGAGCTTCATCACAGCCACTGCGTGCCGCCGATCCTAAACTTTAATGACTCCCGACCATGCCGCCGTTGCGTGAGGAACCATGGGAAATCATCCAGACGAGGTGACCAGCAGACGTCTTAGCTTCCTGCCTATCCCTGTCCTCATGGTCAGCATGGCGGTGATACATTTTGCCGTCAAACCGGCCATTTTCTTTGAACCTGCCTGGCTGCTTCCGATAACCAACGCCGTTTTCGTCACCGGCGTATGCTTCGTCGTTGCCTACGTCGCCATGAAAAACTACCTGGCGACGGCCCGCATTCAAATTCTTCTGCTGGGTTGTGGGCTTCTCTCCTTCGGCCTGGGAGGTGTCATTGCCGGTTGGGTGAGAAGTTTTCCGGACGGCGCCAACCTCAACGTTACCATCTACAACACGGCTGCCCTGCTGGGAGCGATCTTCCACTTTGTCGCCGCTTTCATTCTTTTGGCGGGTGTGTCCCCGGAAGTCGGGGCCAAGCAGAAGAAAACGTGGCTGGTTTTCAGCTATGCCGCGATAGCCGCTTTCACTGCTCTGCTTACGCTGGCAACCATGAGGCGTATCATTCCTGCCTTTTTCGTCCAGGGCGTCGGCGCCACGGCTTTGCGGCAAGTGGTTCTGGGGTCGGCGGACGTTCTGTTTATTTTCTCGTTTCTGATTTTCATGGGATGGTACCTCCGCCGAGGAGAGGCCTTTCTCTACTGGTATGCTTCGGCCCTGGCGCTGACCGCGATCAGTCTCACCGGCTTTTTCATTCAGAGCGCCGTAGGCAGTCCCATCGGATGGCTAAGCCGGTTTTCACAATATCTCGGAGGCATTTACTTTATCGTTGCCGTCGCCACCGCCATTCGCACGGCCCGCGTCAGGAAAACGTCCATTGATCTCGCGCTGGCCGCTGCCCTCAGTCCCTCCGAGGAAAGCTTTCTGCGCACAACCTTCGACAACATGGCCGAGCGCCTGATTGTCTGCGACAGCCAGGGAAACATCCTGCTGGTGAACGATGCGGCACGCAAGACATACGGGATCGAGGAACAGGTCCCGTGGCAAGTCTCCACCTTGAACGAGGCGATTGAGGTGCTCGATCTGGACGGCCGCCCGCTCCCCCTGTCGCTGCGGCCCCTTACACGC
>JBEKQR010000209.1:0-10202 GCA_049519515.1 Candidatus Korobacteraceae bacterium | reverse complement strand
GACGAGCGGATTTGGCCGATGGCGTGATCGATCGCCCGCAGATTCGAGGTAAACGGACTGAGTTCGGTCACGACTCCACTGAACTTGTATAGCGAAATGGCGTCGACCGGCCGCAGTATGACATGGGCGAAGCGCCTGGCCGATTCCAGCTCCAGCGGCAGGTCCTTGCGTGTGCTCAGGCTGGCGTCGATGGCCAGCACGATGGAGAGCGGCAGTCCGCTTTCACGCTGGAATACCGCGATCTTCTGCTCCTGCCCATCCTCGAACACGTGGAAGTCTTCCTGGTTGAGGCGCCCGACAGGCACGCCTGTAGTGTCCGTAACCGTGGCAAACACGTTCACCAACCGGACTTCGACCTTGAGGGTGCTTGGGGGCTCCGCGGCGGGTGCGGCGGCTTCGGAGCTGGTCTGACGGCGCTCCGGCGGGCGGGGCACAGGCCGTTGCGAGCCAGGACGATCCGGCGGACGCGGCACCTCTTGCGCCGACGCTTTCCGGGCGAAGACAGACAAAAGAAAACCACAGAGAACACAGAGGATCAGAGTTCTACTTCGAAGTCGCGTGGGATTTGTGTTAGGGCGCGGCTTTATTGAGACCTGCATAAAAATGCCCGAAGTGCCCGTTCCAAGCGCGCGCAACGCGCCGGAGGCGCAATGTTCGTTAGCCCCAGATATGGATGCGAACCAAGACTCTGATTCCTCTGCGCTCTCTGCGGTTATCTTCTTGCACCTCACACATCTCATGAGTTGCCGGGATCTTTCGCGGGGTCCCCGGCAGATGCCACTGTTGCATCTGCTGGGGTGCTCGCGGGGTCCCCGGCAGATGCCGTTGTTGCATCTGCTGGGGTGCTGGTTAGAGTGGCAACCGCCGGGGGAAAAGGATCGCCATCGGCCCAGACGGCGCCGTCAACGAAGTATTCTTTCTTCCAGATCGGCACCGTTTTTTTCAGCGTATCGATCAGCCAGCGGCAAGCGTCGAAAGCCGCCGCCCGGTGAGCCGAGGCAACGACGATGACGACGCTGCTCTCGCCAATCTCGATTCGTCCCAAGCGGTGCGCGATGGCGCAGTCGCGGATACTGAACTGCTCCTTGGCTTTTTCGGCGAGAATTTCCAGCTTCTCCAGCGCCATGTTCTGGTAAGCCTCGTATTCCAGGTAGAGAGTGCGCCGCCCGCGGGTATTGTTGCGCGCCACCCCGTCGAAGATCACGACTGCCCCATCCTCGCCGCGCTTGAGGCGGTGGACGATGGACTCGGCGTCAATCGCTTCCCATTGCAGACGGCCATGCGCGCTCTTGATGGCCTTCGGACGCTCTGAAACCGGGGTCCCCAACAAGCCTGCTTTTGGCTTGCTGGGGTGAGAGACCGGGCCGCCGCCGCTGACCGGAGGCAGCAGCGCCACCTCGTCGCCCTCGTGCAGAACCGTTCCGGGCTCGGAATACTGCTGGTTGACGGCGACCGCCACCGACCTCTGGAAGCGGGCCAGGGCGGGCGTCTGCTGGTTCAGCGCCGACCACAGGTCGCTGGCTGTGGCTCCGGCCTCGAGCTCCAGCTCGGCCGAAGAGGCTCCCGCCAGCTCCTTGAGCACCCCGAAAAAAAGCACCTGTACCCGCATGAACGAAGCATACCAGAGAGCACGAGAGCTCGTGACAGGGCGCGCGCGGCTTAGCTTTTAAGCGGGCGCGGCTTCGCGGGGTCCCCGGCAAGCCAGTACTTGGCTTGCTGGGGTGGCTTGAGCCGCGCGCAAGAGGCGCTTCATTTTTTGCCGAGCGGGTTCAGCCCGCGAGGGAGCCGAGGCGGGTCGCATAGAAAAACTGAAAGGACGCTCACGTGATTGCCAACCACCTAACTTATTACTTCACTTTTTTTATCTGGGACTGGAGTCCCATACCGCTCGTGGGCCCGTCCCACGTAGCCACCATCTTTTTTAGATCCCAGGTTATTGTGGCAGCCTTGTTTTTTTCGTATCTGAACTTCACTACCGTCGCCGAAACCAATTTTCCTTCCGCCGGACTGCATCTGGCCTTACCGCTAGGATTGTTGTGGTTGGGCGCCCAACAGTAGGTGCCTTTCAACTCGTTTCCGTCTACCGAGAGTACCTCAAGGGAAAATTCTGTATGAACCCATCGGGTATTTTGGCCGACTTTCGCGGTTTCCCACGCACCCTCCCATTTCCCCATTAGCTCGGCGGGGGGCGGCATGCCCGCATGCAGGTTGGCGGCAAAAAGAACTGCAACGGTCACAATCAGGTAGAACCTCTTCATAGTGACCTCTTTAACAAGAATCTCCTTTTCCAACTCTGAACCGCTGGAATTGTACTGCCTGGGAGAGATTTTGCAAGGCCAAACCTGCATCACTGACAAAACAGAAGCTGTTCCATGATTGACTTCTCTCTATATTTTGGAAGCAAGAAAAAGGGCTGCCCTTTCAGGCAGCCCAACGTGAAACGAGAAACGTTAAACGGCTCCGGGGCCCCGGCAGACACCGTCGTTGCGTCTGCTGGGGCGGTTTACACGTTGCTGAGAACCTGCTCGCGCACTTCCGAATCCTTCTTGGCGTCGGCCGTACTGGCCGGCAGCGCGATATTCAGGACCTCGTTGATGGTGCTGACGTACTGGACGTCCACGCCTGCAAGCTGCTCAGGGAGCAAATCCTCTTCCACGTTCTGGCGGTTATCCGCCGGGAAGATCACGTTCTTGACCCCGGCGCGCTTGGCTGCCAGGAACTTCTCCTTCACCCCGCCGATCGGCAGCACGTTGCCGCTGAGGGTGATTTCGCCGGTCATGGCCAGCAGCGGACGCGCCGGGCGGTCGGTCAGCAGCGAGACCAGCGCGGTGGCGATGGTCACGCCCGCCGAAGGCCCGTCCTTGGGAATGGCGCCGGCAGGCACGTGGATGTGCAAGTCGTTCTTCGACAGGAAATCTTCATCGATGCCGAGCGAGGCGGCGTTGGAGCGCACCCAGCTCAGGGCGGCCTGCATCGACTCGCGCATCACCTCCTGAATCTGGCCGGTGATCTTGAAGTCGCCCTTGCCCTTCATGCGCATGGCTTCCACGAACAGGATGTCGCCGCCGGTGGGAGTCCAGGCCAGGCCGACGACCACGCCCGGGCGCTTGGTGCGCTCGGCGATTTCGGTGTCGACGCGGACCTTGATTCCGCCCAGCATCTCCTGCACGGTTTCGCGCGTGACCACCAGCTTTTCCAGCTTGCCTTCGGCGAGGCGGCGCGCCTGCTTGCGGCAGATGGTTCCGATCTGCCGTTCCAGGTTGCGCACCCCGGCCTCGCGCGTGTAGTGGCGAATGATGAAGCGCACGGCGTCCTCGGTGAACTCGATCTGCTCGCCGTTGATGCCGTTCTCCTCCGTCTGCCGCCGGATCAGGTACTGGAAGGCGATGTGCACCTTGTCGTCTTCGGTGTAGCCATGCAGTTCGATGATCTCCATGCGGTCGCGCAACGGCTCGGGAATGGTGTCGAGCTGGTTGGCGGTGGTAATGAACAGCACCTTGGAGAGATCGAACTGCACGTCGAGGTAGTTGTCGCGGAACGAATTGTTCTGCTCCGGATCGAGCGCCTCCAGCAGCGCCGAAGTCGGGTCGCCGCGGAAGTCGCGTCCCACCTTGTCGATTTCGTCCAGCATGAAGACCGGATCGTTGGTCTCCGCCCGGCGAATGCCCTGGATGATCTGTCCGGGCATGGCGCCGATGTAGGTGCGGCGGTGGCCGCGAATCTCGGCTTCGTCATGCACGCCGCCCAGCGACAGGCGGACGAACTTGCGTCCCAGGGCGCGGGCGATGGACTTGCCCAGCGAAGTTTTGCCGACGCCGGGAGGTCCGAAGAAGCACAGGATCGGGCCTTTCATCTTGGGGTTGAGACGGCGCACCGAGAGGTAGTCGAGGATGCGGTCCTTGACCTTCTTCAGGTCATAGTGGTCCTCGTCGAGAATCTGCTTGGCCTTCAGGATGTCGGCTTCCATGCCGGAAGACTTGGCCCACGGCAGGATCACCAGCCATTCCAGATAATTGCGGGTCACCGAATAGTCGGCGGCCATGGGCGACATGCGCTGCAGGCGCGCCAGCTCCTTCAAGGCCTCTTTCTTGACCTCGTCCGGCATGCCGGACTGTTCGATTTTTTCCTTGAACTCGTCGGCATCGCGCTGGGTTTCGTCCTGCTCGCCCAATTCCTTCTGGATCGCCTTCATCTGTTCGCGCAGGTAGTACTCGCGCTGCGTCTGCTGCACCTTGTCCTGCACCTCGGACTGGATCTTGTTGCGGAGCTGCTGTACCTCCAGCTCCTTGGCCAGGTGCTGGTTGATCTTCTCCAGCCGCAGGTGGACGTCGGGCGTCTCCAATATCTCCTGCTTGTCGCGGGTGGAGAGCGAGGGCAGCGAGGAGGCGACAAAATCAACCAGGCGTCCCGGCTCTTCGATGTTGGCCGCCACCGTCGCCAGTTCATCGGAAAGCGTCGGCGAACTGGCCACGATCTGTTGAAACAGGGTGAGAATATTGCGCTGCAGGGCCTCGACCTCGGCGCTCTTGGGCGGAATCACCTCGGTGACGCTCTCTACCGTCGCCCGCATGAAGGGCGCGAGCTGCGTATATTCATGCAGGCGCACCCGCTCCAGGCCCTCGGCAAAAACGAAGAAGCTCTGGTTGGGCATCTTCACCACTTTGTGCACGACCGCCAGGGTGCCGATCATGAACAGATCGGTGGGTTGCGGCGAGTCCACCCGGGCCTCGCGTTGCGCCACCACGGCAATGGTCTTGTCTTCTCCCAGCGAGTTGATTAATTGCACAGAGCTTTCGCGGCCCACCGTCAGCGGCAAGACCGCATGTGGAAACAGGACCGTATCCCTGACGGGCAATACCGGCAGGGTGCGCGCTTCATTAGCATCGTTCTCGCTCTTGGGCGAGGGGCGGTCCAAATTGCGCGTTTCGTTGGCCATAACGCTCCTTGAGTCACTCTTACTCAACTTTGATGAGGCCCGCCAAGCTTGGGATTCAGCTCAGCTCTCGTTTCGGCGAACAGGAACATACGCCCGCGGCAATGCTCCCACGCCACCAGAAGCGGCAGGCGGGGCCGCTTTACGGGTCGCGCGGATTCTAGTGGAAAGTCCCTACTCCCGGCAACTGGCCGAGGCGGTCAATTGCGGGTTACCGTAGAAGTCCAACGCATTCAATCGTTTGCGACCACGCATTGACAACTCCAAAATCGTCTCCGGCAGCGGAATTCTCTGGCTTTCGACCCGCCGCCGACATTGGCGGTCCTGCCTCTTATCTCGCAAGAGTTCGTGATTACGGGTGCTGGTGGTGGGATGCCGGATTTCGCACGTTGATGCGCGATTGTTGACAACCAAGCCTTTGCCAGCACCCCTCCAATTTTCAAGCTAATGCCATAGAGCTTTGTGGAAGGGGCGATTGCGATGCTTTGGACCTTGTTTGTCGTGCTCCTGGTGCTGTGGCTGTTGGGAATGATCACCAGCTACACCCTCGGAGGTTTTATCCACATTCTGCTGGTGCTGGCGATAATTGCGCTGGTGTACCAGTTGATTTTCGGCCGCAGGCCAGTGTTGTGAGGGGAACGGATTTTTCGCCGAATTCTAGAGGTTGCGGCTTTCTTCGCGCCTCACGCCTCGAAAGAGCCTCAGAACTTGCCCAGCAGTACTCCCACTCCCGCGAAGATGCAGAAGAAAGCAACGGCGTAGCCGGAGCCGAGCATGATGTAGCGGTTATGCCGGCCATCGGCGAACTTTGCCAGCGACTGCAGCGCCCGCTGTGTCAGCCAGCCGTAAATAACCATGGAAACGACTATTCCCAGGCAGAAAATGCCGATGCGCAGCACCGACTCGGTGACGGTCCGGGCCAGCGCGATGGGGGCCACCGTGAGCAGGCTTCTGGCGCCGCCCATGGCGAACAACGCGCCCAAGCCGAGCGCGGTCGAGCCGTGCGGGTGCGGATGTTTGGCCGGCGTATGCGTACCGGCGGGCGAAAGATGCAGGTGGAAATGGTGGTGCATGCTCCCGGTGTGCTCGTGATGGTGGGTGTGGACCCTGATCTTGCCGGAGATCAAACCCGCCAGCAGCACCAGGCCGGTGGCCACCAGCAACAGGCCGCCAAACAGCTCAAAGCGGCGCTCCCACTCGTGCGGCAGCATGAGGTTGGCCATTTGCCCCAGCACTCCGGCAACGACCAGCACTACGGCGTGTCCCAAGGCAAAGCGGGTGGCGAAGAACACGACCCGGCGAAACTCCCCGCCAGCGGCCGCGCCAAAGGCGGTGATAGCTGCCAGGTGATCAGGGCCTATGCCGTGCAGCAAGCCCATCGAGAACAGGATAAACAGCCACATCGTTTCGTCGGATTGTAGCAGGCGGGAGCAGATTCGCCAAAGACAGGCAGACGGCTGGTGACGTGCCCCACATCTGCCGTAGTTGGCAGATGCGGGTGTTTGGAGTCTGGCTCTGCTGCCAGCAGGGCTAAAACCCGAAATCAGAGGCGCTTGGTCAGAAACCAGGCGTCGAGCCCTTTGCCGTAGTAGCCGGGCAGCTTGTTCAAGACCTTGTATTTATGGCGTTCGTAAAAGGCGAGGGCGGCCTGGTTGTTGACCGCCGTTTCCAGCACCATGGCGAATCCGCCGATCTTCCGCACACGCTCCTCCGCCGCCTGGAGCAGCAGGGTGCCTAGCTGCCGCCGCCGATACTCGGCGAGCACGTCGATGGTGATGATGTGTCCGTATCCCTTGTGGTGGATCTCAACCAGCACGAATCCGGCGATGGGCGTGCTCGAATCGCCGCTGCCAGCTTCGCGCCTCGCAGCCTGCGAGGTTGCCTTGGCCGAGGCGATTGCGGCGGTAGAACTCCGCGCCACCGGCGCTGGCGCTTCAGTGACAATGCAGAATGATTGCTTGCGTTCGATGTAACTCTGCAGTTCCCGGCGCGAGTAGGCAATGCCCGCATCGAAGCACTCGCGGTCGATCCCATAGAGCGCCTCGAAATCACCCTGCCGGTAGTTTCGCAAGACGAACACGCATCGTTTGTACCGTGAACGGACGGCCGGCGCAAGGCTTCGCAAGAACGACAATGATGGAATATGTAGCGCTGGTCCCGCACGGCGGGGCCAGCGCTACGTTTTTCGACGATAGAGCCGGGGAGCCCGCTCAGGTGTTGCCGGCCTGAGGGGCGCGCCTCAGGGCCGGTCAACCCCGCCAACCAGCAATGATGCCCGTTCCGTCTCGCCGACACGCAGGTAGGCTTCCGCCAGGTGGCGATTGATCCCGACCAGCACCGCAGCTTCCGGGGCGTCCGACGAAGGCCCCTGTTGTTGCGGAAGCGAGCGCTCTGCCTGAGCCAGCTTGCGCGCCAGTTGGAGGGTCCCCACCGCCATGGAATACTCCCGCCGGGCCAGGCGAACCACCCCCAGGGTATCGAGTACGGCCGGGTTTTCCGGCGCCATTTGGCGCGCATGGAGGGCCAATACCAGCGCGCGGTCCAGCTTGCGGTGTTGCTGGGCGTAGATCCAGGCGAGGTTGTTGGCGGCAACTCCGCTGCTGTCGCCTGACTGCAATGCCGCTTCATACTGGACCGCCCGCGAGGCGGAGCTGCGCGCCGGGTCCATCTGCGAAGCGCGGCGAAAACAGCGGAGGGCATCGGCAGTCCAGCCGTGCTTGGCAAAGAGGTGCCCGGTGAGCTCCATCAGGCTGGCGAGGTCCCGGTCGCCGGCGGCCACTTCTTCCATGCGCAGCAGCATCGGCCGGGTAATCGAGCCTTTGCCGTAAGCGCGCATCAGGCCCCGCATGGCTTCGTCCGAGCGGGTGTCGATGAGCATCGCCTTCTCGTATTCGAGCAGAGCATCTCCGGGCTTGCGCTTCGCCATGGCGATGTCGCCGCGCAGAATGTAGGCCTGCACTCCGTGGGACGCAAAAGCCTGGTCTTCCTGCGACCCTGGCGCTTCCATCTGGTGAAATACAACCCCGGCGTCTCCCGACAGGCCAGAGGGTTCGGAAGTCCTTTTGTCCAGTGCCTCGATGCGGTTGGTGATGGCGCGCGCCGCGTCGTAGCTGCCGCGCGCCACCAGGACTCGGCAGAATATGACCAGCGCTTCCAGGTTTGCCGGCTCCAGCCGCACCACCGGCACGATGTATTGCCCGGCCGCCTCGATATCGCCGGAGCCGAGCATCTGCGCGGCCAGCGCCATTCGCGCCGGCACAAACTCGGAACGCGATTCCAGCGCCGCCTGCCATTCCGACATTGCTCCCGCCGGGTCGTTTAGCTTCTGGCGCAGCACGCCGGCCAGGTAGTGGACCGCCGGCGACTGCGGCGCCGCCTCCGCCGCCTTGTTGAGCTCGGTGGCTGCCAATGTCAGATCGCCGCCGGCCAGTTCCAGCTCGGCCCGCAAGAGCAGCCGCGTGGTTTGGTCCAGTTCGGTTCCGAATCTTGCCAGGTTTTCCCGCGCCGCGGCGAAAGAAGCGGAGCGGCGCTCGCCTTGTTGTCCGGCCTGGATGCCGGCTTCGATCAGCCGCGAGATCAGTTGGGTGCGATAGAGCTTGGATGGGGTGGAAGCGAGACCTGAGGCGTATTCTTCCCCGGCCTCCAGGGGCTTACCGGCATGCAGTTGGAAATCCGCGTAGGAGAATGGCGCCCCGGCCTGGGCAGCGTCAATGGCCCGCAGAACCCTTTCGGCCTCGTCCATCTTCGAGGAACGCTCCAGGAATTGCGCCAGGTGCAGATTGTTTTCGGGAGTATTCTCGGTCTCTACCGCCTTGCGATAGGCGTACTCCGCTTCCTGGGTAAGCGCGTCCTGCTCGGCCAGGCGCGCAAGCGCCAGATAGGGAGCGGAACTGTTCGGCTGTTGGAGAACGGCGTCCCAGAGGACCTCGCGCGCCTGTTGGTGCTGGCCGGCCCGGTTCAACAGTTCGGCCAGCGAGATCGCCACCCGGGTGCGCTTGGGATCGAGCTCCAGGGCACGGCGGAGCGCATCTGTGGCCACCGGCACCTCGTCTTCGACGGCCGCGGCCGTGCCCAGCAACTCGAAGGCGTCGGCATTGGCTCCCACTCTCTGGATCACCTTCCGCGCCTGCTCCTGCGCCAGCTCGACAGAGCCGCCGAGCAAATAGATTTCTCCCAGCCGCAAGCGCGCCAGGTTATTGGCGGGATCGATCTCTATCGCCTGGATATAGGCCATGGCTGCCTCGCCAGGCCTGTCCAGCGCTTTGAGGCATTCTCCTATCTGGAACCAGGCGCCGGACTGCTCGCGGCCATCGGCGCGCGGAGAATGCGCCAGCCATGATTGGAATAGATCGAGCGCGGCAGCCGGCCTGCCTTCGCTCTGCAGCCGCTTGCCTTTTTCCCGTTGCCACTCTCGTCCGGAGCAGCCGAGCAGCAGCCACACCGTAAGTACGCAGAGCCCGCAGAGCCGATAACGCACAACTCTCCCCGTGGATGATCCCACGCGTCCTGGGGCCGATGGACGTTTCCGCCGTGGCCCCTTACGCGCGTAGCTATCCTGATGCAGCAACGAAGAATGCTGTTGTAATCGTCAGTTCGCTGAATATCTTGTGGCTGGGTGCCCCAGGCCGGGGTCCCCGGCAGACGCCGCTGTTGCGTCTGCTGGGGTGGGAGCTTCCGCGCCGCCGAGAAACTCTATTGAGACAAGCCGAGCAGCCCGGGTGGGTATGTCGCTTGCAGCAAATGGCTCTTTCGGCGTTCGACGCTAACCTAGGGAAATTTTCTCTGTCGCGTAGGGGCGATGGAACTACTCCACGTTAGCCAACAGCAGGCGAACGCGGGGCACCTGCAACCTGCACGGGGTAACAGAGATGGCACTCCGTTACCGTGGTAATTTGCCACGCTTGTACAGGCTGGATAGGATTCTCGCTGATTATCGTGGCTGTTCTTCGGCCACTTATTGGATATCGATACCTGTAATCGAGAAATGGCACGGCCAGGGATGACAGACTACGAAACATTTCACACCGACGTTGCGCAGTCTAGCGAAGTCATCTCCGCTGACATACGTAAGACAGAGGCGCGTGAATGGTTCCGCTGGGGATCTGCGGCAACCATCACCGTGGTGTTGAGTTTTGGGATCGTCTCTTTCCTGATTCCATTATGGGAAAGCAAGGTTGCTACACCATACTATTTCGACATTAAACAGGCAGCTTTAGGACTACTCGGCGCAGTTCTGCTGTTCGACATCTACGCACTCTACCAACAACTA
>JBEKQR010000208.1:0-7737 GCA_049519515.1 Candidatus Korobacteraceae bacterium | reverse complement strand
AGCGCCCGCACTGTGAAGGCCTTACGGGATTAGAGTGATGAAATCCCGGGAAAAGGTGCTGTGCGGACTCGGCCTCCAGCAGCTATTACAAAAGGTTTGGATAATCAGGAATTATCAAACGCCCTAGGCTAACGCTCTGCACTTCAGAACAAAGCCCGTTTTGCGTCAACTCGGCCGCTGTTTGCAACGACCTGCTGCGGCGAACACTATATTCCAGGTAATCGAGCCAAGGAATTAACGACGACAAGGGCGTTTCTCGGTACTGATCCGGGCAGCTCTCGATCAGTTCCCGGATTGGCGCCACTTACCCACAATCGGCAGCAACTGCCATCGGACTTCCCAGAACGCGACTTCAGGACCGCGCCGTCCAATACGGCTGGCTCGATGCGGCGCTTCCGGTCGATCCCGCATAAATCAGCCCGTGCCCCTCTACGGCTTCTCTTGCGGCACCGAAGACATGACTCTGTGCCACCCTAGAAGAAGCGACGGGCGCTCTGCCCACCGACCTATTGCAGCGTATCCCATTTCGGGTTTTTCATTACGGCTACAATCTTTATGGGTTTTTTACGAATTCTTTATTCCGGCTTTGGATCTCACGGTATCCAATTTACAGGCCCCTACTCCGCCTGCCTTGGTGTTGTGCCTTGAGGCAATCACTAGGAGACGCCCAGGCGGATGGCGAAGTAAAGTCATTGGTCACCATCGCCAAAGGCGAGGCAGAGGCCAATCGTATCTGGCAGAGCTCATTGACTCCGCAGCTTCTCGAGCTGCACAGAATCGAAAATAACCGGGCCCTGATAGACAAGTGGAATGGCTAGTTGCCAACCGTTCAATCGGGACAGAGGGGCCTACTCTTGCAATTACCGCAAACCAAGTAGTGCGACGGAGAGCTTGCTCTGTTCTTAGCTGCGCGCTCCCCCACTGGGGCTTTGTGGCTGCCAACACTAGCGAAGGAGTCAGCAATATGGATACCGAAACGCTAAGTTTTGTCATTCCGACGTATCGGCTTCGAGAGGTAAGCGAGACGGTTGAGGCCTACGATCAGCACTTCTGGCGTAACGGTCATTCGGTCCCGATCATCATATTCGACGATTCCACTCCCGCGAATCAGGAGAAATACTTTTCTCTCCTGGAGCGTACGTGCACCCACAACGAGCTTTATTATGTCGGGCCAAGCCAAAAGGAGCAGTTCCTGGTGTATCTGAGCGAGCGCCTGCGCGATGTCCGCCTCGAAGGGATATTGAAGAATCTTTTTCAGCCCAGCTACGGCGGTAACCGTAACTGCACGTTGATGTATACGCTCGGAGAGTTGGTGGTCAGCTCCGATGACGACATGCGGCCTTATAGCTTCATGGAAGACAGCCCGGAATCATTAGAGAACGAGGAGATTTGCCGTGGACATCTCCACCACGCCGGCAACGGACACCATGTTCGCAAGTCATTTGACATCATAGCGGCATTTCGAGATGTGCTTGGCAAGTCCGTGGCCGAAGCGCCGGAAAACTACGAGCGCGGCGAAGTGCTGATGGACACGGCAACCGACCTAGAGACAAACGCCACGAAGGGGTTTGCTCTGGAAAACTCGTTGATGCTGCAGCGGGGCCAGGTGCTCGGTACGGATGTCATCAAGATGGCACAAACCTTTCGTTCGGGGACCAACGACATTGACGCAATTGACTTCGTCGAAATGTTTCTGGCTGACGAACAGCAGATCGATCCCGACGCGCTGAACAATCTATATGTGCTAGTCAACTTCCGGCCCGTTGTCACCAAGCAGAATTGGCGCATGGACTGCGGCATTGCCGGCTACGACAACACATTTGGATTGCCTCCATTTTTTCCGACACGACTCAGATTTGAGGACTACATTTACCGGCTCTGGATACGGCAGGAGGGGCTGGTGTCTGCGCACGTCGATGCCGCCCAGCATCACATCAGAAGCAACTACATGCGCAATCCCCCAGCAGCGGAGATTTTCAATGAAGAAGTCGCTAACCTGATCAAGCGGAAGATCAAAGCGACTATTACACGAGTGGGGCCACTGGGAATCGACTTCGGCTACGACGGCCATGTCACTGCGGCCGATGCCGAAGAGGTCCTCCAGAAGATAGTGTCTCTGCATAGCCGGGCGCTGCAGGCGATTCCGAAAGCCGGCGCTCCGGAGCGCGCAGATGCACTCCGGCTCTTTGCCGGGAATCTGCATAAGGCGTTTTACGGCTTCGAGCCGGACTTCTTCCAGCAAAATCTCTCTCGCATCGTGAATGATGTGATCAGTGTCATCAAGAGCTCGCTGGAGCTGTGGCCAACGTTGGTGGAGATCAGCTACTTCCAAAAGGCCCGACATGGCCTTCCTCAGCTCAGAGTCGCAAACAAGAAAGCGTAAGTGCGCCTGTGATCAGGTGATCTCCCATGCGAATTGCCCAAGTTGCGCCCCTGAATGAGAGTGTGCCACCTTCTCTTTATGGCGGAACCGAACGTGTGGTCTCGTACCTGACGGAAGAGTTGGTAAGGCTCGGGCATGAGGTGACTCTGTTTGCCAGTGGAGACTCGCAAACAGCCGCGAACCTAGTGAAGGTGTGCCCGCAGGCCCTGTGGCGCGATGCTCGAATCCGTGAGACCCTTCCCCACCACGTCCGGCTGCTGGAGCTTGTTTTCCGGGAGGCAAGCCAGTTTGATGTAATTCATTTTCACTGCGATTACATCCACTTCCCCCTAGTGCGCCGCTGCCAGTTTCCGACGGTGACCACCATGCACGGCATGATGCATCCGCCAGACCTATGGCAGTTCTTTGAGGAGTACCGCGAGGTGCCGCTGGTGTCAATTTCCGACGACCAGCGTATCCCGATCCCACACGCCAACTGGCAGGGGACCGTCTACCATGGATTGCCGCCTGATTTGTTCACGTACAACGAGCAAGGCGGCAATTACCTAGCCTTTCTCGGGAGGATGTCGCCGGAGAAGGGTGTAGATCGCGCTATCGAGGTTGCGAAACTGACTGGAATGCCTCTGAAGATTGCTGCGAAAATATATCCAGAGGAACGCAACTACTTCGAGACAACACTTGCCCCGCTGTTGTGTGCGGCGAAATCGCTGGTCGAATTCGAGGGTGAACTGGGTCAAGTCGAGAAAAACGAGTTACTGGGTAACGCCAAGGCCTTGCTGTTTCCAATCGACTGGCCCGAGCCGTTCGGCTTGGTAATGATCGAAGCCCTCGCCTGCGGAACTCCCGTAATTGCATGGCGCCAAGGTTCCGTTCCCGAGGTGCTGCAAGAAGGTGTAACCGGATACATCGTCGAGACTGTGTCTCAAGCTGTAGAAGCTGTCGGGCGTCTGGACCGCTTGCACCGTCGCGAGTGCCGCCGGGTATTCGAGGATCGCTTCACTGCCGAGCGGATGGCGCGCGACTACCTTGGAATATACGGTCGACTCGCATAAAGCATCGGTGTAAACGCGTCTAATCGGTGAACATCCATATACGCAGTGGCGCCTTAGCTGCACGAAAAACGGTCGGCGAGGCGGGGCAACATGTTGCGAACATCGGATTCGGGGTACTAGGATTAACTTGCTCGAGATTGTAGCTGGAGGGAGCCATGAGTTTGCTGAAGAAGGCACCGCGGGTCACGAGGCGCCCATCGCCTGAGCTTCCTATAGTGGGCCAGGCCTTCGTCTCGACCGGCGGGTGGCCAAGCAAATGCTATTTTGTCTCCACTATATTTAACGACATTGCGACACGATCAGCTGGGGATGGCGAGGTAGGTGCATTGCTCCGGCATCTCGATCCTGATCTGCATGATTTCTACATTACGAATGTGTATGAGTGCGACCGTAACTACTCAATCCTGAATTACAATGAGTTCTTATACGCCAGAAGATACGAGGACGTGGAGCAAGCCCGCCAAGGCCACGAAGAGGTCCTGGAACTGCTGCAAGAAGGAAAACTTCCGCTAAAAAGACAAACCCATTGGTCGGTGGGAGAGTACAGATTGGACCTGCCCAGATCTCGGTGATTGCGTGCCACACAGCGGCGAGGTATTTCGCCCAGCAAACGGAATTCATGTCGTGTAAGACTGCAGCGAGAACCCGTCTGGGCAGTGACGAAGCTCCGTCCGCAACGCTCGCATAAACAACTTTACCAAAATGTGGGCGTAGCCAGTTGGCTTATCTGGTGACGTTGACTCCTGTTTTACCGACGGCTGTCAGTCCCAAGGCCGCTTAATAAGCTGTTATGCGACGGCGTGGGTTACGCCGAAGCATTTAGAAATTGCTGGATTAACGTTTTGCAGCGGTACCGTATCGAGCAATCTACGCGCTACTAACAACTGGCAAGGTAAAGTAAAAAACCGATCCATGCCCAAGCTGGCTAACAACTCCAATTGTCCCATGGTGCTTTTCAACGATTGCTTTTGCGATGGCCAGGCCCATACCGGTACCGGGAATCCAGCGTCTCTGACCTCGGCCGCGGTAAAACTTATCAAAGATCATTCCTTGCTCGAAATTGTCGATTCCAGGACCTTGGTCGGCGACGCTCGTTACTAACTGATCTTCCTTGACCTCGGCGGTGATATGAATCAAGGTTCCTCGGGCCGCGTATTTGCCGGCATTATCAAGCAACTGCGTAAGGACCTGCTGAATTCGCTTTAAATCCATGCGGATCTTAGGCAGGTCAGCGGGCAGTTCAACCTTTACCGGATGCCCTTGCAGTACCCTTCTGGACTCTTCCAGCGCGCCCTCTATCGCTTCGGCTATGCCGCGTTCTTCTAGCTCCAGCTCGATCTGGTGCGCCTCAAGTTGGGCGATCTCGGCGGCTTCGCCGACCATCCGATTCAACCGCTCACCCTCTTCATTGATGACTGTAAGCAATTCTTTACGGCCCGGCTCGTCTATTCGGTCATCGAAGAGAAGCGATTTGGCGGATGCCAGAATAGACGTGAGCGACGTACGAAAGTCGTGCAGAGCGGATTGAACGACTGATCAAGGCTGAGCATCTGGCAGGAAATGACAGTAGCAAGCCGGAGCAATGGGCGAATGAGTCATTGCGGCTGGCTCAGGCTGCGTGGGTTCGGGGCGGGACGGATTTGGACGAGGCGTACTACAAGCAGCAGATCAAGGTCGTGAACCGGCAGATGGCGCTGGCGGGACTCAGGCTAGCGAGGCTGCTGAACGGGACGATTGGAAAGATGACGCCGAGAGATTTCTTGAATACCGCCTGTGGATGTTGACCACTCAACTGACATCATTTTGTGACGCCCGTGCTTAGACAACCGAGTCGGGTCAGCCACACTCTTCCTACTCAGCCCAAAGTTTTCAGCCCCAAATCTCATGAGCCGCAGGTGAAATCCAGCTAGTTTCCGCTGGCCGCCATCTTTTTGACCATTGCCACAATTAGCTTCTTATCGCTGTCATTAAGTTGAGGAGAATACCGGCGAACGCTGTTCAAGAACCGAGACTCCTGTTCACGCAGTTGTAATTCCACTCGACTTCCGGGTTCGCCAGAAGAGTCAGCCAGCAACTCGCCAAGCGACGTGCCCATGGCAGAAGTGATCCTCCCCAACGTTTCCAGGGATGGAATCGTGTGTCCGTTTTCAACACGGGAAAGATAACAACGTAGCAGCCCAGTACTTTTCTCAATGTCCCCTTGCGACATTCCCCTCTGAAGCCTGAATCTGCGAATGGTCTCGCCAATGTTCATTCTTTTGCTCCAAAACCATGTTATCGAGTTGACGGTATAGTAACCATTGTGAGTAGCTGGATGCAATAAGAATTATTGAATAAATTGCCATACCACGCCATTTTGAATTGCTGGTGTGTGAATGCTTAGGGACACAGTCATTTACGGTGGTTCGTGATGGTGGTTAATCCGGTCAGTGGAACCGGGGAGCGTGTGGCACTGGATCGGGTGAGGTCTTGTCGGCTCTGCCTGGACGTGCATCTAACCCAGTTGGAGAAGCTCAATGGCAATTTTTGATGAAACCTATCGAATCATCGCTGTTGAGAGTAAGAGCGTGACAATCCAGGGAAGCGTTAGTGGTGAAGTACTGACGATAGTCAAGACCCCCTTTGAAAATCCGCTCACCCAAGAAGAATTGTCGGTGGGGCAGCTAATCGCACTGACAGACCCGTCAGCTTCAGTCGTAAATTAAGCCTTCGTGGTCGAGACCATATCCAGAGCAATTGGTCACGATAAAGGCAAATCGTCATTTTTCGGAAACTCTGCATCTTTCCACAGGGCCAGCAGCATCTATACTGAGCAACAGCATTAACACTGGGCGCTTACTGCAAGCTCGGCGGCCCGTTCCTGTTGGGCTGCTCCTGAAAAGTAGTCGGCCTTCCAACTGAAGTCTCCCCCCTTCATTTCCCAACCAAACTTCCCCCGCTCTCAGTGTGTTTGGGAAGAGATGAATACTGAAAAACCCCAATACGTTTTCGTGATGATCGTGAGAATAGGGCTGGTGATTTCATGCAAGATTGGGAATCCTGAGCCGAATCCACCCGATTGGCCTTGACTGGGGATGGGCCGAACCGGGCGCGGCTGGAAGGGCGACGAATCGGGCGCCGGCCGTTGCAACTTGGACGAGGCCGCCATCGTCCAGGACCGGGCCCAGGGGCATATCCTGCGACAGATCGCCCGCACCCACTAGATCTCGACCGCAACGGTCAGCAAAATGCTCCAGCGGGCCGCCCACCCTTGTCAGAAAAGGGTTCAAATTGGCCCCTCTGGGACCCGCATGAATACTGGCCCGGAAACGGTCGCCTAGGCGGTTTTAGCCTGTCTGGGAAGGTATGGGTTCGTGAACAGTAGAAACAATCAGCAGGACTACTAGCTTCCGGGTTGCTAGTTGCTCATGAGATGACCACGCCTGACTTCCCAGAACGCGACTTCGGGATAGCGTTAGTGGATTAACCCTGTTTGGGACCTCGCAACACTGCAGGCGGCGTCCGAAGAAGGGAGATGCAGTGTCTCCGCCGACGCCAGTGTTGCCTCTGACACCGGTTCTCTTTTCACTTGTGTTGACAAGCCATCCAGAACTCCTGCGACGAGCCATGCTTGGCCGGTATTCCGCGCAAACAATTAATCCGGGGGTTCCTATCCATATGTCCTTGGGGCTACCTGGCGATAGAGTTGCCAACCCTCCGCTCGGCCAGATACAGAAAAAACCCAAAGAGCACCGAAACCAAGCTCGCCACTTGCGCATTGCTCATTCCGAACAAGACACGCGGATTGATCCGGATGAATTCTACGAGGAATCGTGCGATGCCGCTCAGAATGAGGTATACAGCAAACACCTGCCCGTCGGGAATCGCCCCGTCCAACGCCCGGCGACGTAATCGCCACAAGTAATAGAAGATGGCTAGAGCAACAATCGACTCGTAAATCGGCGTCGGGTGCACGTATTCGTTAGTTGGAACCAAACCGTTCGGGAAAGTCATACCCCAGGGCAGCCTTGTAGGAATGCCATAGTCGCCATCGCCGGAGGTAAGACATCCCAGGCGGGCAATGGCATAGCCAATTGCGGTTGGAGGCGAAGCGATATCCATCATTTGCAGCACGGGTATGCGGTGAACGTGCGCCAGATATACCAGCATCACAGCGCCCGCCAACAATCCCCCGAAAAATGCGAGGCCGCCGGGTTGAAATACGATCATAAGGTGGGCGAAGAGTAAGGCTGGATTCTCCAGGCAATGCCAAAGCTTTGCACCCACAAGACCTGCCAGCGCAATCATAGCCATGAACAAGGA
>JBEKQR010000207.1:0-7751 GCA_049519515.1 Candidatus Korobacteraceae bacterium | reverse complement strand
GGTTAACTTATTTTCCCGCCTGCCAATTGGATTCCCATGTGAAGCTAATCACAACCCGGTGTGATCGGCGTCCTAAGCTGGCTTTGAGATGGCGGTTGCGGACGCAACCGAAGTGGAAGCAACAAAAGGAAATCGGCCCGATTGGAAGGCAGTCCCATTCCTCCAGAACGCGTGCGCGAGATACCGCTGTTCCCCTGGGTTTTCGGCCTCGCGTACGCACTCTGCCAACCGGACCGATACGGCTCTATGTAGCAAGGTACTGGCCAAACCGGCGGACGGGATCATCGCCGGGCCAAGTACAAGATTCCATTAAGCTTTTTGCCGGCGGTCGCCAGGCCAGCCGGACGGCAGGCGAGGCGGCAGCAAAGCGGGAGGAACTCTGTGTACCAAAAGGTAAATAGTCTTGGCATTGAATTCTACCCCGATGCTGCGGATGAGCACCTCGATGCTACTTTCAACTGTGTTGCCGGACCTGTTCTCGAAAGGATTTAGGGAATAGGGGTTAGGGGGTAGAGGGAGAGTGCGCGAGAAACCACATTGCCCATGCATTCGTGGTTGGGTATAGTCGGGGTAGTTCATTTCTGGCATTCCGGCAGCGAGGCGCAGGACTGCGTTCGCACCGGCGGCCAATAATCCAGGAGATTGCCTCCGATGTGGAAAACGCGTAAAGAAGATGAAAAGCCCCTTGGTTCCCAATCACCTTCTCAGGCTGGGGCAGCTCCGGCCTGGGAGCCCAAAGCAGCGGAGGCCCCAAAGCTGGAGGAGCCCCGCGCTGACCTGGCGCGCACCATCAGGGCCGAGATGGCGCGAATCGGCAAGCTGGTCAGCGTCAAGGGAGAGCTATCCGGCCGGGAAGACCTGTTTGTGGATGGAGAAGTGGAAGGCAGCGTGGAACTGAGCGGCCATGGCCTCACCGTTGGCCCAAATGGCCGGATTCGCGCCAATATCCAGGCGCAGACGGTCGTCGTCTTCGGCCGGGTCGAGGGCAATGTGAAGGGCAGCGAACGGGTGGAGCTGAGAAAATCCGCCGTGGTCACCGGAGACATTCTTACCCAGCGGATCGTTATCGAGGACGGGGCCTTCCTCAAGGGCGGCATCGATATTCAGAAGCCTGAACCAAAGGCAGAGATTCGTCGCGAATTCGTGGCGGCGGCTCCGACGTCGGCCACGGTGGGGGCTGCCGTGGCAACACCGGCTGCATTTCCCGAGCAGAAGTAGCGAGGCACGTGCTCCAGGGGCCCCGGCGAATGCTGGTTTGCATTCGCTGGGGTGATCTTCCGTCTTGCCGGACGCCTCATGACGGGGGATTCTGCTCCCCAGCCGGCTGTGCGACAGGGAACCGAGTCCCTATCACACGCCGCGATTGCGTTTGCTGGATTTCGAAATGGCGCTGAAAATAGGTCATTGAGGTGGGTTTTTTTCGCAACATCTTTGGCGGCAATGCGACGGAGCCGGTGCTGGACGGGCGCACGGAGGACCTGCGCCAGCGGCGCTCCACCGGTTTTCATGAGTTCATTCGCTACATCGACAAGCCGTCAGGGCAGGTGGTGCTGGACCTGGGTGCGACCTCGCCCGCCAATCTCCAGTTCATAACCGGGCTCGACCACCGCGCCTACAACGAAGACCTCATGCTGGCCGCTTCCGATCCCGGGTTGCTGGTTGAGACCGGCGAGGAGGGAGTCAAACGCATCGACACCGTCCGCTTTCTTTCCGAGAACCTCAACTACGACGCCGAGCTCTTTGATGCCGTGCTGCTCTGGGACTTGGCAGACTATCTGCCCGAAGCACTGGTGAAACCCGTCATCGAGCGGCTCCATCACGTCATGAAGCCGAAAGGGATTCTCTTCGGCTTCTTTCACACCAAGGATGCCGGCCCCGAAGCGCCACACTTACGCTTCAATATCGTCTCGCCCAATACCCTGGATTTGCGCCCGGGAGTGGCGCACTTCCGGTTGCAGAGGGTCTTCAATAACCGCCACATCGAAAACCTTTTTCACGGGTACAAATCCATCAAGTTCTTCCTCGGACGCGACAATCTGCGGGAAGTGCTGGTGATCCGGTAGTTTCAAGTTTCGAGTTTCAGGTCTAAAAACGTAGCGCTGGTCTCCAGGCCGGCTGTAGGTGTGGACGTCTCGTCCGCACCCCCTTCCTGGAGACCTCGGTCTGGCGCTACATAAATCCTTGAATTCCTATGCCGATTTGCTGAATGCCTGGACGGCGGCGGCTTCGTCGTCGCGCACGTCGAAGACTTTGTGGAGCTTGGTGACGCGGATCAGGTCTTTGGCGTTTTCGCTCAGGTGCAGAAGCTTGAGTTCGCCGCCCTGGTCGCGGATGGTGCTGAAGGCGCTGACGAGCTCGCCCAGGCCGGAAGGGTCGATGGCGTTGACCCCGCTCAGGTTGAGCAGGATCTTCTTGTGCCCTTCGCCGGCCAGCCGCTGGATTGTCTTCCGCAGCTCGGCACTGCCCTCCGCCAGAGTGATGGTTCCGCTCAGATCGACAATGGTGACTTCGTTCACTTGGCGCGTGCTGGTTGTCATAGACACTTGCAGGCCTCCTTGCCGTCGGGCGGGGTACATTTGGATGGAACCCGGGATTCCCAGCACTCCGTCTTACCGTTCGCCGGGATGCAAGTTTCACGAGCTCCCAACCTGTTTGGATGTCAAATCACCACATTTGGATGAATTCACCAGCGAAGTTGGATCAAGTTTCCTGCGCCCGAGTTAGGGATGGTTGAGGCCTGAAGCTGGGCGAGCGACTCCAGCAGCACGTCTGCCTCGCTCAATTCGGCCCGCGGATAGGTGGTTGGGACGGCCAAGACCCTCATGCCGGCGCGGTGCGCGGCCACGATGCCCGAGGGCGCGTCTTCGACGGCGATGCATTGCGCCGGGCCCACGCCGAGCAGTTGGGCGCCGCGAAGGAAGGGCGCCGGGTCCGGCTTGCCGAGCTTTACCTCGTCGGCGGAAACCATCTTCTCCGGCAGCGGCAGCCCGGCGATCCGGAGACGTTTTTCGGCCAGACGGCGCGTGCCCGAGGTGACCACCGCCCAGCGGTCCGGCGGCAGCGAGGCCAGCAGCCTGTCGCCCCCTTCGATCCGCACCAGCCCTTCGGTGTCGTCCAGTTCGCGGCGCTCCAGCTCGCGCAGTTCAGCCGCGCTGTCCAGATGCGGGGCCAGCATCTCGACAGTCTCGATGGCCCGCCGCCCATGCGCCAGCCTGATCACCTCGGCGGGGTCAAAGCCGTGCTCGATCGCCCAGCCGCGCCATACACGGGCGACGCAGGGGGTGGAATCCACCAGCACGCCGTCCAGGTCAAACAACACCCCGCTGCATTCCATGCTTCCCATGGTTGACCCATTCTACAGCGGGGTCCCCAGCGAGACTGCTTTATGGCTCGCTGGGGTGGAAGGCGCGCAAGCGGCGCGGACGGCCCACCACCAGCGTTCGTTATTTGTTTAAGCTTTCGCGCGCTTAGTGCTTGGCTCCGTTTGCGCCGAGAGGTATGCTGAAGCCCATGCTCGCACTATCTCAACTTATCGGACAGCCGGTTTATGACGCCGCCGGCGCCCAGGTTGGCCGTGTGCGCGAGCTGGCCATGGTGCCACAGGAAGACGCCAATCACGTCGCCCTGCTGGTGGTTCGCACGGCAGTGGGGGACCGCCTGCTGGCCATGCGCATGGTTCAATCGATCAATGGCGGAGTGCGCAGCTCGGCTTCGCTGGTCGAGTGGTCCAGTTTCAGCGGCTCCGAGGGCATGCTGCTGATGGACCGCGACCTGCTCGACCAGCAGATCATCGACGTGAATGGCCGCAAGGTGGTTCGGGTCAACGATGTCGATCTGCAGCCCGAGCAGCGAAACGGCGGCTTCCATCTGAAGGTGGGCGCGGTGGACGTGGGCGCGCGCGGCGCCGTGCGGCGTCTGCTGAAGAGGCTGGTGCCGGCGGCGGCGCTGCAACGCCTGCTGGACAAGATTCCGGCGAAACCGATCCCGTGGGAGTTCGTCAGCCTGATCGAGACTGACGCGGCGCGCCGGGTGCGGCTGAAGATTTCCTCCGAGCGGCTGAGCAAGCTGCATCCGGCGGACCTGGCGGACATCATCGAAGACCTCGCTCCCGCCGAACGCGAAGCCGTCTTCCAGACCCTGGACCACGAGACTGCCGCCGAGACGCTGGAAGAGGTCGATCCCAAGCTTCAGGTCTCGATTGTCAACTCGCTTGATTCCGACCGCGCCGCCGACATCGTCGAGGAGATGGACCCGGATGCCGCCGCCGACCTGCTGGGCGACCTCTCGCCCGAGCGCTCGGAAGAGATTCTGCATGAAATGCAGCCCGAGGAGCGGCAGGAGGTGCAGGAGCTGCTGGAGTTCGCCGAGGACACCGCCGCCGGCCGCATGACCACCGAATACATGGCGCTCAGCCCCCACGCCAGGGTGCGCGACGCCATCGAGATGCTGCGCAACTTCGAGGGCGGCCTGGAGAGCATGAGCACCATTTACCTGATCGGTGAAGGCGGGAAGCTGCTGGGCGCGGTTCCGCTGGCGCGCATGGCGCTGGCCTCGCCGGAAGCGCCGCTGTCGTCAATCACGGTCGAACCGCTGATCTCCTGCCATCCCGGCGCCGACGAGCGCGAAGTCGCCGAGCTGTTCGACAAGTACAACCTGCTGACCCTTCCCGTGGTGGAGGAAGGAACCGGGGCCCTCACCGGCGTCATCACGGCCGACGATGTGATTAGCATCCTGCGGGCCAAGCTGTAGGGGCGTAGCGCCGGCCTTCGGCGCTACAAAGGGACCAGGGATTAGGGAAGAATAACCCCCCGCGAATCAAGCTGCGAATTTCTGATTCACAGTTGGGCGAGCTGAACGAGCCTTACCCCTAATCCCTACCCCCCTGATCCCTAATCCCTTTTTCTTCAAACTTTGTTCCCCAAAATGTGACTCAGCAATTATCCTGACCTGTGGCCATTGTCGGGCCAGAATCCCCAAAACCACCCCAGCAAGCGCAGACAGCGCGCTTGCCGGGGCCCCCGGTTTGGACCCATGCGCAGGCTAAGGCACTGGAAGACGCAACTGCTCGTGATCCTTGCAGTCGTCGGCCCGGGGTTCATCACCGCCAACGTCGATAACGATGCCGGCGGCATTTACACCTATTCGGCGGCCGGGGCGCAGTTCGGCTACTCCTTGCTCTGGACCATGATCCCCATGACTCTGGCGCTGGTAGTGGTGCAGGAGATGAGCGCCCGCATGGGGGCGGTGACAGGCAAAGGCCTCAGCGACCTGATCCGCGAGGAGTTCGGCTTCCGCATTACCTTCCTGATGATGGTGGGCCTGGTTCTCTGCAATTTCGGCAACGTGGTGGCGGAGTTTGCCGGCATTGCCAGCAGCCTGGAACTGTTCCATGTCTCCCGTTTCATCAGCGTGCCGCTGGCGGCGCTGTTCGTGTGGTTCCTGGTGGTAAAGGGTGATTACAAGAGCGTGGAGAAGGTCTTCCTGGCCGCTTCATTTTTTTATTTCGCCTACATCATCGCCGGAGTGCTGGCCGGACCGGCATGGCGCGAGGCCCTGGTGGCTACCGTCAAGCCGCCGCGGATGGCGGAATTGAGGAGTTCAAGCTATCTCTACATGATCATCGGAGTGGTGGGAACAACCATCGCTCCCTGGATGCAGTTCTACCTGCAGGCTTCCGTGGTGGAGAAGGGAATCGGCGAACGGCAGTATGGGGCATCGCGCATCGACGTGATCGCCGGGTGCTTCTTCACCGACATCGTGGCCTGGTTCATCGTGGTGGCCTGCGCCGCCACCTTGTACGTGCACGGCTTAAGGGATATTAAGGATGCGGCCGATGCCGCCCAGGCTCTGCGGCCGCTGGCCGGCGATTACGCCTATTTGCTCTTTGCTGCCGGGTTGTTCAACGCCTCGCTGTTTGCCGCCTCGATCCTGCCGATCTCGACCGCCTACACGGTTTGCGAGGCGCTGGGGTTCGAGTCCGGGGTCGACAAAAAATTTGGCGAGGCGCCGGTTTTCTACTGGCTTTACACGGTTCTGCTGGGAGCCGGAGCGGCGGTCATTTTGCTGCCCAACATTCCGCTGGTCAGGATCAGCATCCTTTCCCAGGTGATAAATGGCGCGGTGCTGCCGTTTGTGCTGGTTGCCATGCTGGTGCTCGTCAACAAACGCGAGCTGATGGGCAAACACGTCAATTCCCGCGCCTTCAACTGGATCGCCTGGGCAACCACGGCGATCATGATCGGCTTGACACTCATGCTGGTGATCAACTTGCTGAGTTCTTAGCGTTTGTAGTTCGGACTGGCATGCCGAGCGCCGTATTACGGCGGAACCGCCCTGGAAAACGAGCTCAGAGCGAAGAATAATCGTTTTTTGCAACCTAAGTAAGCAGCTTCTCATCACCCCTATAAGGTGCAAAGTTTGGACTCCGGCCTCTCTGGGCTGAGAGCCTTGGCGACGTACGCGCAGCTTGGGTGGCAGCCAGCGCGGAGCCCTTCTCGCATCGACAATCACGAACCGGGAAACAGGTCAAAGATGGCAAGCATAGAAGTCGCCCCGCGCGAGGGCGCGGCGTGCGGCGCAGTTCCGATCGTAAACGACTTCAGCATCCAGGTGGCGACCGTCAATGGCTCCGGCTCGCAATCGGCGAACACCGTCCTGCTGCGCGCCATCTTCCGGATGGGCGTGCCGGTGAGCGGCAAAAACCTGTTTCCGTCAAACATCGCCGGACTGCCGACCTGGTATACCATTCGCGCCAGCAAGGACGGCCACATTGCCCGCAAGAAGGAGATCGATTTCCTGGTGGCCATGAACCCGGAGAGCGGGCGCGAGGATGTGCTGTCGCTGGCTCCGGGCGCCGCCGTGCTCTATGACGAGCCGCTCAACCTGCGCCAGTTGCGCGGCGATCTCACCTTCTACTCGGTTCCCTTCGACAAGCTGGTGGCCGCCATCTGCCCGGACGCCAAGCTGCGCAAACTGGTCAAGAACATGATCTATGTCGGGGTGGCGGGCTGGCTGCTCGCGCTCGACATGAGCGAGGTCGAGAAGGCCATCCGCCGGCAGTTCGGCAGCAAGCCGAAGGCCGCCGAGCTGAACTGGAGTGCCGCCAAGGCAGGCTACGACTACGCCGCCGCATCGCTGACCAAGGCAGACCCCTTTCGCGTGGAACGCATGAACGCCACCGCCTGCAAGATCATCATCGACGGCAATGCCGCCGCGGCGCTGGGGGCGATGTTCGGCGGGGTCTCAGTGGTGACCTGGTATCCGATCACCCCGTCGTCGTCGCTGGTCGAGCAGTTGATCGACTACATGAAAGAGCACCGCATCGGCCCCGACGGCAAAGCCAGCTTCGCCATCGTGCAGGCGGAAGATGAGTTGGCCGCCATCGGCATGGTGGTGGGCGCAAGCTGGGCGGGCGCGCGCGCCATGACGGCCACCTCAGGCCCCGGCATCTCGCTGATGTCCGAGTTTGCCGGCCTGGCCTATTACGCCGAGATTCCCGCCGTCATCTGGGACGTGCAGCGGCTTGGCCCCTCGACCGGGCTGCCGACGCGCACCGCACAAGGCGATCTGCTAGCGGTGGCGGCGCTCTCGCACGGTGACACTCGTCACCCCATGCTGTTTCCGGCGTCGGTGGCGGAGTGCTTCACCATGGGGATGGAGGCCTTCGATTTTGCCGAGCAGTTGCAAACGCCAGTGTTCGTCATGAGCGATCTCGACCTGGCCATGAACAACTGGATGAGCGAGCCCTTCCA
>JBEKQR010000206.1:0-7802 GCA_049519515.1 Candidatus Korobacteraceae bacterium | reverse complement strand
GGCTGCCCAGGATGGGAAAGGCGTCGGTGAAGATTCCGGCAAAGGGCTTGAAGTACCAGGCCAGGCCGGCCCAGAAGAAAAACGCCGCGTTGGCCGCGCGGTCGACGTGCAGCTCGTTCTTCAGCAGGTTTTGCAGCGGAATGCGCGCCAGCACCTGCGGCTGAGACAAAGTGGTGGCCAGAACGCCGACCACGATGACAATGGCGGCATTCCTGAACTTCTTTCCATTGATGATTTCAGGCAAAGGCAGACCACCAACTCCCGGCGCGACCCGCTGTTAGCGCTGGGGTGGAATTGAGCAGCATCACTGCTTGGATGCATCCCGCAGGAAGCGCGTGTTAGCAGTGTAAAGCAAACCCATCGTCGGACCGAAATCGAGCGCTGGCCAGTTTTGGCAGATGGACCGGCGGAAACCTGGTGCCTCGTGCCCCACATCTGCTGTATTTGGCAGATGTGGGTCTGCAAAAACCACGCCTCACCGCGCTGCGGGCGGACCTGCGTAATCTCCGGCTGCATGTTCCGCAATAGAGTGCTTGCTCCTCTGTGCCATAATGTTCGCCTATGACGCTGGAAGGAAAGATAGCACTGGTAACCGGCGCCTCGCGCGGACTGGGACGGGCAATTGCCGTGCGCCTGGCCCGCGAAGGCGCCGTGGTTGCCGTCAACTACCGTGAGCGCGCCGGCGAAGCTGAAGCGGTGGCGGCCGGGATCGTCCGCGCCGGCGGCCGGGCGCTGGCCATAGGCGCCGATGTCGGCGACCCCGAGGCAACGCGCGCCATGGTGCAAAGAGTCGAGCGCGAACTTGGCCCCATCGCCATTCTGGTCAACAACGCCGGCATCACACGCCGCGGCGATCTGATGGACTTCGATTATTCCAGGATGGAAGGCATGCGGCGCACCAACGTCGATGGTGTGGTGCACGCCACGCGCGCGGTCGTGCCCGGCATGCTGGCCATGCGCTTTGGCCGCATCGTGAATATCGGCTCAATCGCGGCGCACGGCACCGCATTGGCCGGCACCACATTCTATGCGGCGACCAAAGCGGCAGTGGCAGCGCTCACGCGGCGCTTCGCCATGGAACTGGGCCCGCACGGCATTACCGTGAACACGGTCGCTCCCGGCTTTGTGCCCACCGAACTCACCTTTGCCGACCGCACTCCGGAACAGGTGAAAGCCGTCACCGAGCGGCTCGCCGCCGTCAGCATGGTACGCCGCCCCGGCACGCCGGAAGACATCGCCAATGCCGTCGCCTTTCTGGTCTCGCCGGAGTCAGGGTTCGTCACCGGACAGACCCTCACGGTCGATGGCGGGCGCATGGACTATACCGGGCATCCTTGAAGCGCATTGCTGCCTGTTCGGCGCCGCTGCATTAGCCCAGGATTATTCGCCGGCTTAGCGGGCCAGAGCAGGCGTGCCGCCTCCGCGTAAGCGATGGCGGGCAAGCCAAGCGGGTCGGGAAGGCGCTCATGAAAAAACAACCCTGCCGTTTCCAGCAGGGTTAATGGGAGGAAATGTTTTGCTATTAACTCCCACAATAATATACCATTCATCACTCTTGTGTATAGGGGAATAACCCTGTGCGTCAGGGAAAAACGTATGACACCCTGACGACTGGAGGCCTGAAAATTCTTTGGCTTAACCGCTACAGATACTGCTCACGTCTGTGTAGAGATCAACTGGAATCGCTTGACGATCAGGGGTGCTGAGGATTGTAGGTACTTCGGTGGGCCGAAGAGCCTAATCCTGCTTAACACCCTCGGCGGTAAACGTAAACGTTCGGGTTGCGTTCAGCGGACCACTGAGCTTGATCGGACGGCCGTTGAATGTCAGCTCGATTCCATGCGGGTTGCCGGCCAGCAGCACCAGCCGCTCGCGGGCGGTGAAAGTGCGCTCGCGTGGGCCGGATTCCGGGTCTAGTGCCCGTTGTGTTATCAGCTTTCCGTCGGCCCGCACCTCGACCCAGCAACGCTGCTTGACGGTTATCACAAGCGACAGGTCATTAACTCCCGCCGCCGGGCCCGTGGTTTTCGAATCCGGGACCAGCCGGGCGGCCGTTCCGTTGGGCGTCAATGACGGAGTGGTTGAGGCGGCTTCCACCGGCTGCAGTTGGGCAACGATTTTGCCATCCGCAGGCTGGGCGCGGTTGGCGTGCCATTTCTCCAGGTAAGGCCAGCCGGCCAGGGCGGCGCCTGCCGCTGCCAGCACGGCAGCCAAGGTCCAGACAAAAGCGACAACTCCGTGCCGGCGCCTCTTTTCGCGCGCCCGCGAAGACTCCACCTGCTTGGCGATGACTGAGATGTTGTTCAGTTCCCGCGCTTCACTTTCGGCTTCTTTGGCGGCCTCGACAAAATCCAGCACCGCCTCGTCTTCATCGATGCCGACGTAGCGCGCGTAGGCGCGCACGAAGCCGCGGTCGAAAATGCCGCCCGGCAACTGATCGAACTTCTCTTCTTCCAGAGCGCGCAGCGAGCGCGTTCCGATCTTGGTGGCGGCTGCTATTTCTTCCAGCGTTATCTCGCGCAGTTCACGCTCGCGCCGCAGGTTTTCGCCGAACCGACCCACGAAGTGCCCTTTCGGCCAATGGCCTTATAATTACTTGGCATAATAGGATTGTGCCGACATTAAGTCAAACCTGAAAGGCCAAGCGCTGGATTTATTTGCAGTTAGATGGCTCTCGACCCAATCTAGGGTTAATATCTGATGTAAGAGATGTCAACTATTGCGGCAGGAGTTTGCACCATTCGTGAGTTGCCCCTACCGCGCTTTCAAACCTATAATACGCTACCACTCGAATACCAATATGTGCGAGCCTTGGAGCGAGCACCTCAAGTCATGAACCGAGTCTCCAGAGCCGAAAGCGCCCGTAAAGAGCAGGAACTAGAGATCTTCCACGACGTGGCCAAGGCTCTGACTTCTTCGCTGGACTTGGATTCCATTCTGCAAACCATCATGGATAAAGTGGCGGCCTATTTCAAGCCGGACACCTGGTCGCTGCTGATGGTGGACGAAGAGAAGCAGGAGCTTTACTTTGCCATTGCGGTGGGTGACGCCGCCGAGGTGCTCAAACCGGTCCGCCTGCGCCTGGGCGAGGGGATCGCCGGCTGGGTCGCCAAGAACGGCGAGCCGCTCCTCATCCCCGATGTCTACACCGACCCGCGTTTCGCCAAGCGCATTGACGAGATGACGAAGTGGCAAACCCGTTCGCTGATCTGCATGCCGCTCTGCTCCAAGAAGCGCATCCTGGGCGTCATCCAGCTGGTGAACGTAGACATGAAGAATTTCGGCGACTCCGAACGGTTGCTGCTCCAGGCGATGACGGATTACGCGGCCATCGCCATCGAGAATGCGCGCTCGGTGGAGCGCATCCAGGAACTCACCATTCTCGACGACTGTACCGGCCTCTTCAACGCGCGTCATCTTTATCAGCTTCTGGAAGCCGAAGTCAACCGCTCAGCCCGCTTCGGTTACCAGTTCAGCATCCTGTTCCTCGACCTGGATCATTTCAAGCAGGTGAACGACACCCATGGGCACCTGGTCGGCAGCCGCCTGCTGGGCGAGGTCGGAGCGGCGATCAAGTCGAACCTGCGCCTGATCGACTGCGCCTTCCGCTACGGCGGCGACGAATTCGTGGTCTTGCTGCCGCAGACCGGCAAGGACGCGGCAACCGTCGTTGCCAAGCGCCTGTTGCAGGTTTTCCGTACAGCCGAGTTTCTCAAGGCCGAGGGGCTGAACCTGAATATCAGGGTCAGCGTGGGAGTGGCGACTTATCCCGAAGACGCCAAAAACGCGCACGACATCATTCACCAGGCGGACGAGATGATGTACGCGGTCAAGAACTCCACCCGCGACAACATCAGCGTGGCCAAGGTGGGGCTGGTTAACATCTAGCGTGAATTATCGGTCAGACGGTGTGCCGGATCCCTGAGCGCCTGCACTGTGCAAGCCGCTCAGGTGGTCTTCTTCCGCATCAGCAGCCCGACGACGAGCCCCAGCAGGCCGACCGCGGCCACAGCCGGCAGATAGCTGCTTCCTTCCGGCAGCGCGCCGGAAGCAACGAACGGCTGCTGCTTTCGCTCGAGCGCATTGCCAGCGGAAAGGTCTCTCTTCTGCGCATCAAGCTTCTGCGCATCAAGCAAATTCTTTGCCGGATTCGCCGCTCTCGTTGGCTCCGGGGGATTCGCCGTTTTGGTGTTCGCCGGTACGGAGCTGGCGCGCATGATGGCGTCCTCGTCCGGCTGCTTGAATGCGGTCAGGTGCTGGTCCTCGGTCAGGTAGTCGCGTTTTGGCGGGAGGGGCGCGCCCTGGGCTGCCTGGTGCGGCTGCGCGCGCTCTTCTTGGTCCCAGGAAGCCGGAATTTCACGCAGGCTGCGCCGCTCCAGTGCATACTCGTCGGAAACAAAATCGTTGGGGCCCGCGCCGAACTCCAAAACCTGCGGGGCCGAAATTCCTGGCGGCGCGCTCGCAGCCTGGGAACGCGAGGATGTCTGCGCGGCCACCGTGGCGCTGAGAAAAGCCGCGAGAATCATGGCGTACACGCGCATCCGTGACAAGCTCCTTACCCGGCAGAACAGGGTGCTGCTCTGTTGGAAGGCGGGGGCGCGCTGCCAAGATGCCCCAGGTAAATAATTTGTAAATAATTTTTCAAGGAGAGGAATCACACAACTCAGAAACAGAGTCGCCGTTTTCCGGGTCTCAAGATGGCCCGCGCTTCCAGCACTGCGGGGCCAAGACTCCGGTGCTATAGCAGTTCTCAAACAGCTGTATGCTGAGGTGCCCCACCTTCTGAAGAACTGACTTTCACGCCCTTTGCTTGAAGCGATCGAGCAGGATGAACAGCAAGATGGCCAGCAGCGCGGTGAAAAAAGCGCCCAGGATCTGATGTGTCCAGGACCAGCGCAATGGCGCGTTTGCCAGCCCGCGCATGATCCCGAAGTAGATACACTGGTGGATCACGTAGAAAATGTAGGTCAGCAGGAAGCGAGAGCCCGGCTGGTCAACGTCGATCTTCACGCCCAGGGAAGAAGCCAGGTAGCCGATGACGGTCTTGGCGATTCCATTCACTCCGATGGGATGTTGGGTGAGGGCATCCTGCACCAGCCCGATGAGGCAGCCGGTGAACATGCCGCTGATAGGGTTGCGCCGCGAAACAGCAAAATAAATCGTTACCAGCAGGGGCAGGTCCACGGCGCGCACAAGCTGCAGCCTCACGGGAACGAAACCCTGCAGGAAAAGCACTAATAGCGGCACGCCAATGGTCACCGGCCAGGGAAACCGGTAAACCTCAATCTGCTCACGAGATGTGTAACCGGTGCTCATGCTACCCGTATCTCAAGGAGTGCCGTTGGCGGCCGCCGGCGAGCTGCGGGAATCGCCGCTCGCGTTGGGACCTTGGTCAGAGACGCTCTTGGCGGCTCCCGGCGCCCTGGTTTCTGTGGCGCTGGGAGAGGGTTTTGCCGGGGCTTCGGATGGCTCCGGCTTGCCGGGCCCAGAACCCTCCGGGCCAGCTTTATCGGTAGCGCCAGCCGCAGGCGGTTTGGCCGCTAAGGAAGCGGGCTTGGGGCCGGCGCCGTTGGCTCCATTCGGCTTGGGCGCTGAATCGTTACCGTTGGAAGCGGGCGTGGCGCCGCTGGATGCTGTTTTTGGCGCCGGCGGCCTCGGAGTTGCCCGGGGAGTCGCAGCGCCCGCCGTTGCCGATGTTGTACTGCCCGGCTTTGCCAGGCTGGCCGTGCCCGGTTTGGCCGCAGGCTGCGTGCTGGTGGCAGCCGCCGGAGCGGCTTGCGCGCCGGCCGTCGGCTTCACCGTGCCGGCGGGAACGGTCCCGCCAGTCTTGTCAGGCACCGAAGGCAACCGTTCCGCGAGGATGTCGGCTGCCCGAATAGGCCCTTGCGCCTCCGCATCCGGCTCCCGCTCCTCGATCTTGGTTATCACCAGCACCTCTTCCAGACGGTTGAGGTTGGCGGAAGGAGTGACGCTCACGTTCAGAAACAAGTCCTTGCCGGGAGAAGCCGAGACGACTTTGCCGATGGGCAAGCCTTTCGGAAAGATGCGATCGCCGCCGCTGGTGATGACCTCTTCGCCGGGCGCGATGGTTTCATCCGACATGATGTAGGCGAGGCGCGGATCGCCGCCGGGCTGGCCTTTCAAAATGCCTTGCAATCTCGATTTCACCAGCGTCGCACCCACGCCGCTGGTCTGGTCGGTGATCTCCAGCACCTGCGCGGTGGTGGGATAAGCGCGCAGGATCTTGCCCACGATGCCGGCGGGGGTGATCACGGCCATGTTGGCCTGGATGCCGTCGCGCGAGCCGCGGTCGATGTAGACGAGGTGCGAAGTCTCCGAGCCGCTGGAGCCGATCACCTGCGCCGCCACGGTCTTGGAGATGTACTGTTCCTTGAACCCGAGCAGCGCCTGCAGGCGCCGCGCCTGGGCGGCATCCTGTTCCAGGCGAACCTGCTCCAGCCGCATGCGTTCGATCTGCTGGCGCAATTCGGCGTTCTCCCGGCGCACGCCGCGCAGGTAGAAGTAATCGCGCCAGCCGCCGCGAATCCAGTCTTCGGTGTGAACAAACCCGCGCCCGATGGGGGTAACGAGGTTGACCGCCCAGAACCGAATCAGCCGCACCGGGCCGCTCTCCGTCGTCCGCTTGATCTGGGTGGCCAGGCCGAGCACCTGCAGCGCCAGCACCACGGCAAGGATGGTCGCGTTCTTGTGGCGGGCGAAGAAGGATTCCATAAAGACAGTTTCAAGTTTCGAGTTTCAATAAAACAGTTTCAAGTTTTGAGTTTCAAGTTTCCAAATGGAACTTGAAACCCAAGACTACTCTTTTTTGTCTCGAAACTGCTTTTTCTCGAAACTTGAAACTCGAAACTGCTTTTTTACTCGATCGAGATCTTCCGCAACAGCTTGAAGTCGCTCAGCATCTTGCCGGTGCCGAGGACGACGCTGGCCAACGGGTCGTCGGCAATCGAGACCGGCAGGCCGGTCTCCTCGCGGATGCGCTTGTCCAGATTCTTGAGCAGCGCCCCGCCGCCGGTGAGCACGATTCCGCGGTCGCTGATGTCGGCGGAGAGCTCCGGCGGGGTGCGCTCCAGCGCTACCCGGATGGCGTTGACGATGGTGGAGACCGATTCGCCAAGCGCCTCGCGCACTTCGCTGTCGTCCACCGTGATGGTCTTGGGGACGCCTTCAATCAGGTTGCGGCCCTTCACTTCCATGGTGAGCGGCTTCTCCAGCGGGAAAGCCGAACCGATTTCGATCTTGATCTGCTCTGCCGTGCGCTCGCCGATCAGCAGGTTGTACTTGCGCTTGAGGAAGTTCATGATGGCCTCGTCCATCTGATTGCCGGCCATGCGCACAGAGCGCGAGTAAACAATGCCGCTGAGCGAGATGACGGCGATGTCGGTGGTGCCGCCGCCGATGTCGACCACCATGTTGCCGCTGGGTTCGGTGATGGGCAGTCCGGCGCCGATGGCGGCCACCATCGCCTGTTCCACCAGGTGCACTTCGCTGGCCTTGGCGCGATAGGCGGAGTCCATCACGGCGCGCTTTTCCACCTGCGTGATCTCGGAAGGCACGCCGATAACGATGCGCGGATGCACCAGCATCTTGCGGTTGTGCGCCTTCTGGATGAAGTAGTTCAGCATCTTCTCGGTGTGGCGGAAATCGGCGATGACGCCGTCCTTCATCGGCTTGATGGCCACGATGTTGCCGGGCGTGCGTCCCAGCATCTCCTTGGCCTCTTTGCCCACGGCTTCCACTTCGCCGGTGATCTTGTTGATGGCGACAATCGACGGCTCATTGAC
>JBEKQR010000205.1:0-7814 GCA_049519515.1 Candidatus Korobacteraceae bacterium | reverse complement strand
GCAAGTCTCTGGGCCCCTGATCGCATTATTTTCCAGTTCGCGGAGGGCAGTATGGCTAAGGGCTGGTCGCTTTTCCATATTCCATTGCCTATCAGGGTAGTCGGATTACTCATCGTTGGTCTCGGCCTGGGATTGGCATTTCCCAAGAACGCGTTGGTCAAGGCCGCCTACGTCAGTGGCACGTACTTCCCGAAAGCGGTAGTCACATTCGCCGCCTTCTTCATATTCAATCTGCTGGCGGCGGCCATGTCCAAGCTGATCATGTTTCACAAGGAGAAGGCCGGCAAGATGTTCGGTTTGATCCTGACCATGTACGTGGTCATGGGCGGAATTTCCCTGGTGTACGCGATCGGCTGGCTGTCGATTCTTTCCGATGTACCGTTCACGCTGCCGGGCCAGAAGGTTCCTGGCGCCGGCGCCTGGGTGGTGCAGATCGGGCACACCTTCGCGGACGTCCTCTCGCAACAGCCGTTGTTGCAGGCGCTGGTTGGAGCAATGTTCGTCGGCTGGCTCTGCGCCAAGGTTCGCGTCCTGAACCCAATCGCCTACGGCTACATTAACGCCGGCGACTGGATCCTGAAGTTCTTCAAGAAGCTGCTGTGGTACTACCCCATCATGATCGGGTGCCTGGCGATAGGCATCCCCATGAAATTCGGCGCCAAGGGCATCGCGCTCTATGGGCAGGGCGTACTGTGGGTCATGATCATCACCATGATCTGGGTGGGGCTTATGATCCTCACCTGCCGGATCTTCACCAAAAGGACCTGGAAGCAGATTTTCTCTTACTACGGCGCGGTGTGGCCTACCGGCTTCGGCACTGGCGGCTCCTACGACACGCTGGCGGTCAACATCATCTCGGCGGAGCAGGACCTCGGACTGGATGAAGATGTTGCCGAGGTCTCGATCGTCTTCGGCACAGTCCTCAACAAGAACTGCAGCACCATGTCCGTGCTGGTTGTGACCATAATTTGTGCCAAGCTGCTGAACATCCCGTTGTCACTCACCGAGATCGTCATGCTGATTCCGCCGGTCATGATTCTGGGGTTGGAGTCGCCCGGCATTCCCGGCGGCGCCGGCTTCTTTATGTCGCCGATTATCGCGGTCATGTTGAACGTACCCGACCACACCGTGTGGATCACGACATTTGTGGCATGTTTCAGCGGGCTTGTCCCCATGTTCAGCACCGCCGGCAACACCACCGACGACGGGGTTGTCGGGGCCCTGCTGCAGGACCGCTTCCCGCGTTGGATCGGCAAGACCGGGCAGGCCAAGGCCGCCGTTGCTCGCGCGGATTAAAGGAGATCGCGAAAATGCGCAGAATTCTGGGGATCATTCTGGCCCTGGTTGGCTCCTGGATGCTCATCTCGCCACAGGCACTGTTGGGATTGGCGGAGCTTAAGTGGATGTACAAGTACGCTTTCCCCGGCGAGGTTCTGATCGGCATCGTAGTCATTTCCATTGGCTTCTATCTGATCGGCTTCAAAGCTCCTAAAGTGGGAAAGCCAAGCCACTGAAGCCGTTTGCCGTCACATTGGGTAATTGTCGTGAGGGGATGCCTTCGTCGAATTGGCTCATCGATCTTGCGCGATCTTGAAGCCGTTAATTGATTCTCGAATGGGTGTATTCGTTTTCGAGCTGTCATGCTGAGTGAAGCCGGGGCCGCCGGCAAACGCGGAATACGCGTTTGCGTCTCCTCTGGAGCCGCTCCGTCGAAAACGTAGCGCTGGCCTCCAGGCCGGCTGTAGGTGCGGACGTCCCGTACGCACCATGCAGATACGGCGGGCGTGGACGCCCCCCGGACAGCCGGTCTGGAGACCAGCGCTACATTTCATGATCGTGGGTGGGCCACAGGCCCATGTGACACTCAGCATGACACCTGAGGTGAACATGCCGGTATCCGGTCCAACTCAAGGCAAGAAGAACGAACAAGCTTTTTGCCGGACAAAGCCGCTGGAGAACTTCTATCCTGGCCCGCCGCCTATTCCAAGCGAGGTTGCTGGTCACTGTGAGCTCAGTCCCGCCGGCGAGTTAGAGGCCGGCTCGTGGCAAAGCTTTACTCTGACCTATATTGCCGGCCCGTACGGAATGGACGACACCGCCAGCCTAAAAATTGTTTTCCGCTTCGCTTCCGACCAGACAGCGCCGCAGACCACGGACCCCAAAGCTCCCGGATACCTCACCGCCGAAGCCTCCAACGGCGCCACGCTAAGCTGCCGCTTCGACTACAAGCAAAGCGTTCGCCCCTGGGACCGCACGGTGCACATCAAGGTTGTCAAGGGCTGCATGGCAGAGGGAGACCGCATAGTCATCCGCCTGGGCGACAGCCGTTTCGGATCGCCAGGCATGCGCATGCAGACGTTCGCGGACCCGGCCTACGAATTCCGGGTACTGGTCGACCCGATTGCCTGTTATCACTTCGTGCGGCTGGCGGATGAGCCCACAATCGCCGTGGTGCCAGGCCCCCGCACGCGCGTGCAGGCGGTTTTGCCCAGCTTGCGGGAGGCAGGCGAGGCTTTCCGCCTTTGCATTAAAACCGAAGACAAGTGGGGGAACCCGAGCGGCAACGGAGAAATATGCTTCGCGCTCTCAGCCAACCTGCCTGTCGCCGGACTGCCCGATAAGGTTTCGCTCCATGAGGGAGAGGCAACCGCAGTCGTAGAGGGCCTCTCTTGCGCCACGCCTGGCGACTTGGTGATTGCCGTTAGCGACGCCGGCAACGGCTCGACGGTGCAATCGAATCCGGCGCGGCTCACGGCGAACGCGCTCAGCTTCCGTCCTTACTGGGGCGATCTGCATGGCCAGAGCGGCGAGACGATCGGCACGGGCACCGCGGAAAACTACTTTTTGTTTGCCCGTGATAAGGCCTTTCTGGACGTGAGCGGTCATCAGGGCAACGATTTCCAGATCACGCAGGCGTTCTGGGAGGAGTTGGGCCATCTCTCAGCGCGCTTCAATGAACCGGGACGCTTCGTTACCGTGCCCGGATACGAGTGGTCGGGAAATACGTCGTTGGGAGGCGACCGCAATGTCTATCTATTGCGGGACGCCGGCCCGATTCACCGCTCCTCGCACGCCCTGGTTCCGGAACACTCCGACATCGCAAGCGATTGCCGCACCGCGGCCGAACTGTTTTCCGCGCTCGCCAGGGACAACCAGGATGCGCTCGTCATTGCGCATTGCGGCGGCCGCTACGCGAACTTGGCCGCGGCGCACCATTCGCGGCTTGAACCAGCAATCGAGATCCACTCCAGTTGGGGCACCTTCGAATGGCTGTTGCATGACGCCTTCGATCTTGGTTTCAGAACAGGCATCGTAGCCGGCAGCGATGACCATAAGGCACGCCCGGGGGCATCGTGGCCGGGCGCTTCCCTGTTCGGCGCCCTGGGAGGTTTGACATGCCTCCTCCTGCCCGAGCTGAACCGAGAGGCGGTATTCGCCTGCCTTCGCCAACGGCGACACTACGCCACCACCGGCAGCCGCCTGCATCTTGCCGTGCGCGCTGTTTTTCCGCAGCCCGCAGTCCGCTTTGCCAATGATCCTGCCTTGGGTCCCTGCCGGAAGCAGCCTGCCGCTTACGCTCTTATGGGAGATATTGTCCACTCGCGAGAGAAAGAGCTGACACTGGAAGTCGAGGCCGCCAGTTCGTCGCCAGTCGAGCGCTTGGACATCTTCAACGGCAAGCGACTTGTCCACGTTTGGCGCCCCTATGGCCGGCAGGACCTCGGGCGCCGAATTCGCGTCATCTGGTCTGGCGCCGAATACCGGGGCCGCTTTCGCATGAGCACCTGGGACGGCAGCGCGAAACTGACGGCAAACAGCTTTATGCGTATCACGCCAATTAACTTCTTCAATCCGGACAAGCTGCTGCGGCAACCAGCTAAACAGGAATTGACTTGGCAATCGGTGACTACAGGGAATTTCGCAGGTTTTGACGCGCTGTTGGAGGATGCAAGGAGCGGCAGCATCAGGGTGGAGACCCGCTCCGGGACGCTGGAGACTGCGATCGACGAGCTAGGACTCGAGGATACAACCGTCGCGTTCGGCGGACTGGAGAAGCGAATCAGGGCTTATCGTCTTCCCGATCACAACAATTGTCGAAGCCTGAGTATCTCCGAAAGCATTCCCCTGTCGGCTGGGATGGACAACCCGATTTACGTGCGGCTGACGACCGAAGATGGTCATCGGGCTTGGTCGAGCCCGATCTATGTGGTTCCCGATCCGGGTTGGTGAGCGCGCGCCTGACGTCGAGGACCCTGGGGGTTTTTGGTGTCCGAATGACAGTACAGGTTCAACCCTCCAGGAATAGCTCAACAACAAGCATGATGCGATGATTGCGTCAGCGCCGGTATTGTTCGTCGCTGACCTTTTCCATCCAGTCGACGACCTTTCCGTTGAGCTGCTCCTGAATGGCGATGTGCGTCATGGCCGTGGTCGGCGTGGCCCCATGCCAGTGCTTCTCGCCGGGCGAGAACCAGACTACGTCACCGGGCCGGATCTCCTCGATCGGTCCGCTTTCGCGCTGAACCCAGCCGCAGCCGGCCATAACGATGAGAGTCTGGCCCAGAGGATGCGTATGCCATGCAGTCCGCGCGCCCGGCTCGAAGGTTACGCTGGCGCCTTGGACAAGCGCCGGATTGGACGCCTGAAAAAGCGGATCGATCCGTACGGCGCCCGTGAACCACTCCGACGGCCCCTTGACGGAAGCTTGCGAGCCAATTCTTTTGATTTCCATTTGTACTCCCTCACTTATCTCTTACTGGCGTCCGATGCTCTAAACCGTTCGAACCGATACGCCAGCTCCGGGCCACCTCCGCCCTCGTATGCGAGTTGGGCGACGAACAGCGCGAACGGCTCGGTGTATCGAGCAATCTGAAGAGGGCCGCCATCCACCGGATCATTTAGATGCCTGCCGCGCGCACTGATATGCAACACACGCCAAACGCTGCAGGTGAGGCTGCTCACATAATGAGGGAGCGGACACTCACGCTACAGAGCTTCTCGAAGGCATATGCGATACCGGGATTCCGTGCCGGTTACCTGGCGGCGCCCGCGAGCGTGTGCCAGGCGATTGCGCGTTTTATCTGCGCTCAGTGCCGGTTGCAAACGCATGAGGAGTTCTTGTAGAGTCCAGCCAGCGAGTCCTTCACTGGAGACATGAAATGCAACAATACTTTGATGTCGACGCTATTCGACAGGAATTTTCAATCACAAAACAAATGCTGTATTTCGACTCGGCTTTTCAAACCCCACTGGCGGCGAGCGTCAAAGCTGGGATTGAGAAATTCCTTGCGGAAGGATTCATGGCTGCGGGACCAAAGTCCTTGTGGCTTGAGCGAGTTGAGCAGGTGCGCGCGCGCATTGCGGCGCTCCTCGGCGCGGATGTCTCCGAAATTGCCTTCACCAAGAATACGTCCGAAGGCCTGAACATCGCCGCCAATGCGCTTCCGCTCAAGAGCGGTGATAACGTCGTGATGGTCCATGGTGACCATCCTAACAATGCCTATGCGTTTCTCCATCTGCGCCGGAAGGGAGTTGAGATTCGCTTCATTCCCATGACAGAGGTGATCAACGCGCAGTCATTTGAAAACAGTATCGACGAAAGAACTCGGGCCATCTCTCTATCGCACGTTACTTTCCATGCCGGGCACAGGTTTGATGTAGCCGACGTTTCCCGTCTCTGCCGGCAACATGAGATTTATCTCGTGGTCGATGCTATGCAATCCGTTGGCATCCTGCCCGTAAAGGTGAGGAAACTGGGAGCCTCCCTGCTGGCCTGCGGGTCGCACAAGGGCCTGCTCGTCCCGCAAGGCCTGGGCCTCCTCTACTGCGACAAGAACCTCGGCGGGCTGGAACCCGCCTATCTGGCGGCTGCCAGTCTTGCGGAACCTCCGGCGGATCTTATCGCGCGCCCCGATCGCATGGGCCTCAAGTCCGGAGCCGGACGCTTTGAAATCGGCAACTACAATCTACCCGCGATTTATGCCCTTTCGGCGGCGCTTGACCTCATCGAAAAGATCGGCGTCGAGAATATCGAGAAGCATGTTCTTGATCTTGGCGATCATCTAATTGGGCGCATCGACGAGATCGGCGTCGGTCTCGTCGGCCCCCGTAAAAAGGAGCACCGCTCCAACATCTACGTTCTCGGCCTCCCGGCTGATGACTGGTTGCCGTATTTCGCCAGTAATAATGTGCGTGTTTCCCCGGAGCGCGACGGTATCCGCGTGTCTTTCGCCATGTTCAATACAACCGGGGAAATCGACCGATTGGCGGATCTTATCCAAAGCCGGGACCGCAAGACTCTGTGCGCACAATCCGTGGCTCGGAGCCGCTAGGGTTGGACAGTTATGAAAACACGCCGGAGAGCGGAGCCGCTCAGCGGATCACCATAGATGCTTGGAGGCCTACGTGAGAAGAAAAGACAGGGAAATCTTAGATTCATCTGAAGTCTTGCGTATTCTGCAGAAGGCCGACGTGTGCCGGATAGCGATGTGTGTCGACAACGTGCCCTACGTTGTGACTATGAACTTCGGGCTTGGGAAGGGCGGCGCTAAGTCTCTATATTTCCACTGTGCGAGTGAAGGCAAGAAGATCGACATATTGAAAAAGAACAACCTGGTCTGTTTTCAAACCGACATCGAACACGAGTTCTTCCTGCACAACGTTAATTGTGGGTGCAGCATGAGATACCGGAGCGTCGTGGGAATGGGCAGAATGCACTTCGTCACGGATTTGTCCGAGAAGCTCCAAGGGCTGCAGGCGCTCATGAGCCACTACACGCAGGAAATAAAGCACACCTTCAAACCGGAGATGGTAGCACGCACGACGATTCTCAGGCTGGACGTCGAGGAAATCTCTGCCAAGGCCCTCGTGAAACCTGGCCATATGAGTACAACATGAACGGCCAGAAACAAGTCCCTCGCGGGCTGAAGCCCGCTCGGAATATTGATAATAAAGGGTCTCTTACGGCGCGACTCAAGGCACCCCGGCAAGTCAAATGCGGACTTGCCGGGGACCACGCAAAGCCGCGCCCCTTCAAAACAACCGCTCGCTTGGGTTTTTCAGCAGCCTGCTAGGCGATACGCAGGGCCGCTCGTCCCGTAACCATACCTCGTTCCACGCACTCATGGAGGGCTTCGGCCTGCTCCCAAGGACGTATGTCGCTGACCAGTGGCCAGATCTCGCCGCGGGCGACCAGGTCAAACGTCTCCAGGATCTCTCTCCGGGTGACATACCGGCTACCCAACAGCTCCTGCTCTTTGAGCATCATCTCCCGCGCCGAAATACAAAAAGTTTGACCTGCTCCACCCAGGGCTACCAGGCGCCCGCGACGCCCAAGTGCCTTGGCGGCAGCTTCCAGAGTGGATGTGGCACAAACGTAATCGATGGCCACATCAATGCCCGCCCCTCCGGTTAGCTCGAGCAACGCCTCGGCCACATCTCCGCCCGAGGCATCGACCACCTCGTCGGCGCCGGCCTTGCGGCAAGCGTCAAATTTGTGAGGACAAATGTCAACCGCGATGACTTTGGCGCGGATCCATTTGGCCATCATGACTTGGTGAATGCCTACCCCGCCGCCGGCGCCGAAGACAACAACGGTTTCGCCAGCTTTGATTCTCGCCCGGCTCAAGACTTTGTAAGGAGTGGCAAGAGCGTCCGTGATGACGCCAATTTCCGCTGGATATGTCTTGTAGTCCAAACCTGGTGGCAGTTTGATGAAGATGTGCGCGGGGAGCTTGATGAACTCGGCGTAGCCACCGTGGCAATTCTTTCCAACGTTACCGCCCGCGTTTATGCATAAGGGCTCCAGATTGGCG
>JBEKQR010000204.1:0-7828 GCA_049519515.1 Candidatus Korobacteraceae bacterium | reverse complement strand
AGCCAGCCTGGGCCGCCGGCAACGGAATATCGCGCAAGGTTTTGGATTGCATCCGCCCGGTTGTGATCCGGGCAGCTTGCTTGAGCACACCCGCGCGGTTGGTTACATAAACCGTAGGTTGTTCTCCAACTTTCGTCAGCAGCAGAGCGGTGTTGCTGCCTGACTGATTGACAAGATAAATTACCCGCACCCTCTCGCTATCCGTTATTTCATTAGCGTAGAGCTGCGAGTTGACGTCTACCAGCCTCAACTCCTGCGCGATGTAGCTGGGGACTTGGCTGGGGGTGCCACGCTTGCCCACCTCCCGCATAACCTTGGCAAACGGCAGGTTGTCGTCTGGCGATTTCTTGGCCGGCTTCTTGCTCTTCTTGTCATTGGCCGGTTTTTTGCTGTGTTTCTCAGGCTGAGAGGGCTTGTCCGGCGTCTCCGTGCCGCCGCTCGATTGCGCGCTCGCGCCGGGGTTTTCGGCAAATGCCGCCGCTGCGCTTGCCCGGGGGGATGCCACGCTCAGAACCAGTAAGGCTGCAGCCAACAGAACCGCCGCATGGCCCAAACGCCACGGTAAAAGCCGCTGTTTTGTTTGCCGAGATGAAATACGCTGCATTGGCACACGCCCCGAAGCTGAATTGAGGTGCTTGTTTGCCGCGATTGTACTTCCCTGGCCGGCAGCAATCAAGCGGCGCCTGGGACGCGCGCTCTTGGCACCGGGGTCAAGTTGCGCCGCCTCCTGCCTGACGGGCTGCTCGGGAGGAGCCGGTTGCTGCCGGCGAGAGCCTTTTGCGCCCAGGTTGGGTTTTCTTGAGCGACTGGTTCCTGTAAAATAGGTGCCTTTGTGGGAAAGATGTACAGCTCACACGGCTCCGCGTGGCGGGGAACCGGGAGCCCCGCAAACGCCGGTTTCGCGTTTGCCCGCTGGCCGGTGCTTAGCCGAAGTGGTTTCACCAATCTGCGAACAAGGAGATGTTGTTTCCATGAAGCGTTACACAGTGTTTGTCAGTCTGCTGGCGTTGGCCTCAACCTTGACCTGGGCGCAGGATGGCGCCAAGATCTATTCCACCAAGTGCGCCGGCTGCCACGGCGCCGGCGGCGAGGGAAAGGGAACGGCGTTCCCCAAGCTGAAAGGCATCAAGCTGAGCCAGGAGGAAATCGTCGGCGTCCTCACCAATGGCGGGCTGAAGAAGCCTCCTCACACCAAGCCGGTCGCCGGCTTGACTGCCGCGCAGGCCAAGGACGTGGCCGGTTATGTCAAGACGTTGAAGTAGCTGCACCCATGCCTGCGACTAATCCGGCAAACGCCGGCTCCCCGGCGAACGCTTGCTGTGGCGTTTGATGGGGTAGAAATTCAGCGTTTCCCCTGAGTCCGTGTGAAAGCCGGCTTGCCAAGCCGGCTTTTTTGTTGGTGCGAGGTTCTTGGCGTCCTACAAGCCGGGGATTCCCAGCAACGGCCGTTTTTACCGTTGCTGGAATGGTACTACCCGGCGGCGCAAGTTCCACAAGAACCAGCCGAAGGAGAGCAGCAGAAGCACCGCAATGATGGCTTGCGATATGACGCAGTAAAGACACCATACGCCCAGAACATGGGCCTCGATGTGCGTCAGGTAGAGAGAAAAGGCGAGGCCGATAACCACCGCGGCCAGCAGCAGCCCGCGCCGCCTTGACAGGCTGAGAACGCCGATCAGCAGATAACCCGCAATGCCGATGGCTGCCACCGGCACGCCATACATCACGGCAAAAGGACTGTGGTTTACCACCCCGCAGTCCCATTTATCGTTGATGCTGCAAGGCTGGTCTTCAGTGGAGTAGTGCACCTGAAGAGCCAGGCCCGAGACGACGACACCGGCAATGGCCAGCAAAACGATCAGATATCTCACAAATCCTCGGCGAAGCCCCCGCTCACGGCAGGGATAGCGCAATTCTACTATTGCGGTACCAGAGTTTAAGTACCCGGCTTAGCTAGTAGCGCCGGCGGCGTTACGCGGCACTCTACGGCTGCGGCGCCGTAGCCAGCGACTTCGACTGGCGCACGCCGGCGTGCAGGGTCTGCAGGTCGCGCACGCTGATTTCGCCGCGCTGCAGGGAGGCGATTCCCTCGGCGGCCGCCCGCGCCGCCGACAAGGTGGTGATGGTCGGGATGTGTGCCGTAATCGCCGCCCGGCGGATTGCCTTTTCGTCGAACCACGGCTCGCCGCCATGGGGCGTATTGACGATCAGCTTGATGCGCCCGCCCTTGATCAGATCGACCACGTTGGGCCGGCCCTCCATCACCTTGAAGACGCGCTCCACGGCGAGCCCGGCTTGTTCCAGCACGCCGGCGGTGCCGTGGGTGGCCACGATTTTGAATCCCAGGTCGAGGAAGCGGCGCGCCAGCTCGGCGATCTGCGGCTTGTCGCGGTCGCTGACGCTGAGAAATACCGTGCCTCGCGCCGGCAGCACCTGCCCGGCTGAAAGCTGCGCCTTGGCGAAGGCCTCGCCGAAGTTGTCGGCCACGCCCATCACTTCGCCGGTAGAGCGCATCTCGGGTCCGAGCACGGTATCGACCCCCGGGAACTTGCCCCAGGGAAATACCGGCGACTTCACGTAATAGCACTCGCCGGTGCTCAGGTCGGCGCTCTGGCCGCGGTTGACGCGTTCGACGTTGGCCGGCAGGAACTCGCGCAGCCGCCGCCCGGTCATCAGGCGGGCGGCTATCTTGGCCAGCGGCACCCCGGTCGCCTTGGAGACATAGGGCACGGTACGCGAGGCTCGCGGATTCACCTCGATGACGTACACCTTCTCGCGCTGAATGGCGTACTGCACGTTCATCAGCCCAACCACCTTGAGGGCGCGGGCCAGGCGATAGGTGTGCTCGCGGATGGTGTTGAGCAGGTGCTCGGGAATGTCAACCGCGGGCAGCACGCAGGAGGAGTCGCCGGAGTGGATGCCGGCCTCTTCGATGTGCTGCATGATGCCGCCGATGACTACGTCCTCGCCGTCGCAAAGCGCGTCCACGTCGATCTCGGTAGCCTCTTCCAGGAAGTGGTCGATCAGGATGGGACGGTCCTGCGAATACTCGACCGCCTCTTTCATGTACGATTTGACCGCTTCCGCGTCGTAAGCAATGACCATGGCGCGGCCGCCCAGCACATACGAGGGACGCACCAGCACCGGGTAGCCGATGCGCTCGGCCGCTTCCAGCGCGCCCTCGACAGAGGTCGCCGTGGTTCCCGGAGGCTGCGGAATCTGCAGCTCATCCAGTAATTTGCCGAAGCGCTTGCGGTCTTCCGCCAGGTCGATTGACTCCGGCGAGGTGCCGATGATGACGACCCCCGCGGCTTTCAGCGGCAGCGCCAGATTCAGCGGCGTCTGGCCGCCAAACTGCACGATGACGCCGACCTCGCTTCCGCCCGAGGTTTCGTGCTGGTAGATGGCCATCACGTCCTCGAAGGTGAGCGGCTCGAAGTAGAGGCGGTCGCTGGTGTCGTAGTCGGTGGAAACCGTCTCGGGATTGCAGTTCACCATCACCGTCTCGTAGCCGTCGTCGTGCAGGGCGAAAGCGGCGTGGCAGCAGCAGTAGTCGAACTCGATCCCCTGCCCGATGCGGTTGGGCCCGCTGCCGAGAATGACGACCTTTTTCTTCTCCGTGGGTGCGGCCTCATCCTCGTCTTCGTAGGTCGAGTATAGATACGGGGTGTAGCTCTCGAACTCGGCGGCGCAGGTATCGACGCGCTTATAAACCGGCTTGAGTCCGGCCTGCGCCCGCAGGTTGAACACCTTGAGCGCGCCCGCGCGCCCGTTGCGCAGCTTCCAGATGTCGCTCAGGCGCGCGTCGCTGAAGCCCATGCGCTTGGCCTCGCGCAGTTGCCCGGGGGTTACGGACTCCGGGGTGAGCGCCTCCAGCTCCTTCTGCATGCCGGCGATTTCCTGCAGTTGAAAAAGAAACCACGGGTCGATGTGCGTGAGCCGGGCAATCTGCTGCACCGAGTAGCCATTAGCCAAGGCATAGCGCAGGTATTGCAGCCGCTCGGGGTGAGGGGAGACCAGGCGCTTGGTGACAATGCGCGGCTCGATCTGCTCGGTCTCGAGCCGCCGGCCGGTCTCCAGCGAGCGCACGCCTTTCAGCAATGCTTCCTTGAAGGTGCGGCCGATGGCCATCACCTCGCCCACCGACTTCATCTGCGGGCCGAGGTTCTCGTCGGCGCCGGGAAACTTCTCGAACTGCCACTTGGGAATCTTGACGACCACGTAGTCGAGGGTCGGCTCGAAGCAGGCCGGCGTCTTGAGCGTAATGTCGTTGGTGATCTCGTCGAGCGTGTAGCCGACCGCCAGCTTGGCCGCGATCTTGGCGATGGGGAAGCCGGTCGCCTTGGAAGCCAGGGCGGACGAGCGCGAGACGCGTGGGTTCATCTCGATGACCACCATGCGGCCGTTGCCCGGATGCACGGCGAACTGGATGTTGGAGCCGCCGGTCTCGACTCCGATCTCGCGGATAACCTTGATGGCGGCGTCGCGCATGCGCTGGTACTCGCGGTCGGTGAGCGTCTGCGCCGGAGCCACGGTGATCGAGTCGCCGGTGTGCACGCCCATGGCATCGAAGTTCTCGATCGAGCAGATGATGATGACGTTGTCGCGCAGGTCGCGCATCACCTCCAGCTCGTACTCCTTCCAGCCCAGGACGCTCTCTTCTATCAGCACCTCGTGCACCGGCGAGAGGTCAAGCCCGCGCGCCAGCAAGTCGACCAGCTCCTCGCCGTTGTAGGCGATGCCGCCGCCGGTGCCGCCGAGGGTAAACGACGGCCGCAACACCACCGGAAAGCCGAGCTTGGAGGAGAACTCCATGCCGTCTTTCAGGTTGTTGACCAGCGCCGAGCGCGGCACTTCGAGCCCGATGCGGGTCATGGCGTCCTTGAACATCAGCCGGTCTTCGGCCTTCTTGATGGCCTCCAGTTGCGCGCCGATCAGCTTGACGCCGTATTTCTCCAGCACGCCTCCGTCGGCCAGCTCTACCGCCAGGTTGAGCGCCGTCTGCCCGCCGACGGTGGGCAGCACCGCCATTCCCTTGCCCACGCCCCTGGCAACTTCGCAGCGGATGATCTCCGCCAGGTAGTCGCGGGTAAGCGGCTCGACGTAGGTGTAATCGGCCATGTCGGGATCGGTCATGATGGTCGCCGGATTAGAGTTGACCAGCACCACCTCAAACCCTTCCGACTTGAGCGCCTTGCAGGCTTGCGTGCCCGAGTAGTCAAACTCGGCCGATTGGCCGATGACAATCGGGCCGGAACCAATGATCAGAACCTTCGAGATATCTTCGCGACGTGGCATGAGTCAGGAGTTGTACCTTGTCTGTGTTTTTTCCATTGGTAGATCTTCCAAAAGCCCTGTCCTGTTTGATTGCGAAGGGGCGATAAACATTCTATTTTGCCCAGGCCCAATAGACGTGGGAGCTGAGCTTTGAAGGGGCACGGCTTTGCCTTGCTGCCCCGCGCTGCTTTGAAAAGATTCGGCCTTCTCTTCAAGATTACTTTCGCTGTTGCTTTGAAGGGGCACAGCTCTGCCTTTAGATTGCTGCCCGCTATTGCTTTGGAGTGGCGCGGCTTTGCCTTGCTGCCCCGCGCTGCTTTGAAAAGATTCGGCCTTCTCTTCAAGATTACTTTCGCTGTTGCTTTGAAGGGGCACGGCTCTGCCTTTAGATTGCTGCCCGCTATTGCTTTGAAAGGGCGCGGCTTCAGCCGCGCCGCAACCGGATAATTCTTCAAGTGGCTTTAGCCACTGAGGGACCTCGTCTTTCGCCCTGCCGGAATGAAGAGAACAGTACGCATAATCCTCTGCCCTTTCCGCCAGCCCTCTTCCAACCGGATTGCGCCGTATGTACTCCACATGTTTTCTGTAATCCTGGGCATCCCTGATCCGGTGGTCGGAGAAGCCGACCTGCCAGATTTCCATCGACGATCCCAATTCCTTCTTTACCCGAAATGAAAACCCGCCTTTTATGAATTGAACCGCCCTTTCCAGGCTCACACAGGGAGTAATCAGAATGTGAAAATGTTCCGGCATGATGACGTACTCATGGAGCAAGTAGGCTTTCGTCCTATATGAATCAAGAACCTGCAAAAGCAATTCCGCCCAGCGCGCAACATGAAAAAGAGACCGCCGCTGCCATGTCGACGACGTAACAAAATACGTCTGGCCATTGTGTGTCGCGCGTTCTCGGGAGGGCCTCATTGGCTTCAGTTCCCTCAGTGGCTAAAGCCCCGGTTCTAGTCGGCAGCTAACGGCGCGGCTGAAGCCGCGCCCTTTCAAAGCAAAAGCTGACTCGACCAACCTTTCACTATTGTTCCCGTCGCTTACTTCCCTTTCCACACATCCATCATTTTGACAAAGTCCTTGAACAGGTAATGCGAGTCGTGCGGGCCGGGCGAAGCTTCCGGGTGGTACTGCACGCAGAACAGCGGATAGGTCCGGTGCGACAGGCCCTCAACCGTCTGGTCATTCAGGTTGACGTGCGTCAACTCCACCTCGCTGGCCTTGAGGGTGTTGGGATCGACGGCGTAATTGTGATTGTGCGCCGTGATTTCCACCTTGCCGGTGGCCAACTGCTTCACCGGATGATTGCCGCCATGGTGGCCAAACTTCAGCTTGTAGGTGCGTCCGCCCAGAGCCAGGCCAATCAACTGGTGCCCCAGGCAGATGCCGAAGATCGGCACCCTTCCCAGCAGCCGGCGAATGTGCTCCTGGGCGTACTTCACCGCCTCGGGATCGCCCGGACCGTTGGAGAGAAAGACGCCGTCGGGTTTGAGCGACATGACGTCTTCGGGGCTGGTTTCGGCCGGAACCACCGTCACCTCGCAGCCCGAGCCCACCAGCATACGCAGGATGTTGTGCTTGATGCCATAGTCATAGGCAACCACTTTGTGCCGCGGCCTGTCCGGCTCGATCGTCTGGCCGGGCTCGATCATTCCCTTCGTCCACGTGTATGGCTGCTTGGTGGAGACCACCTTGGCCAGGTCCAGGCCGTCGATGGTGGGAATGGAGCGCGCCTTGGCCACCAGTTTATCGGCGTCGAGCTCTACGGCCGAGACCACCCCGCGCATCACGCCGCGGTCGCGCAGGTGGCGCACCAGGGCGCGGGTATCGATGTCGGCGAGCACGGGAATGCGATGGCGCTCCAGGTACTCGTCGGCCACCTCCTGCGAACGCCAGTTGGAGGCCACGCGCGAGAACTCGCGCACGATCAGCCCTTCGATGTAGGGCTTGCCGGACTCCTGGTCCTCGGGGCTGGTGCCGTAATTGCCGATTTCCGGATTGGTGAGAACGACGATCTGGCCGGCGTAGGAAGGGTCGGTGAAAATTTCCTGATAACCGGTAATGGAGGTATTGAAAACTACTTCGCCGCAACACTCGGCCTTGGCGCCGTAACTTTTTCCACGGAAGATCCTGCCGTCTTCCAGAGCGAGGATTGCTGCCTGCATCTCTTCTCCGGTGGGGTGGATTTTATAGATTTTATCAGGCTATCCGCAGAGTTCGCAAAGGTGCTTTACGCCTATTTACGCAGTTTTTCCATTTTCTTGTCTGCATATACATTCATCGCCATGCATAATATTGCACTGAGGCCCTGCGACGAGCGGCTTGCATTGTAGCGCCGGCCCCGCTCAGCGGGGCCGGCTGCAGGTGTGGACGTCTCGTACGCACCATTTCGACACGGCGGGCATGGACGCCCCCGGGACACCCGGTCTCAGAATCTGTCCAAGAACTGTGAATTGCTAGGTGGAAGCCCACGCCTTTAGGCGTGGGAAGCAAAGCTCAATAACAAAACGCCTTTAGGCGCTGTGGATACATCGGCACGGCGGCTAAA
>JBEKQR010000203.1:0-7852 GCA_049519515.1 Candidatus Korobacteraceae bacterium | reverse complement strand
AAAGATTGTGGCTGCCATGGAAGGCATGAAGTACACCCTGACCAAAGGGCCCGAGTACGTGCGCGCCTGCGATCACCAGCGCGTGCAGAGCTACCTGCTGCTGCGCGGCAAGGGCAGAAAGGCGAACGGTTGGGACCTGGCGGAAGTTGTCCAGGAGGTACCGGGCGAGTCCATTCTCATGAGCTGCGCCGACAACTCCAAGAAGCTTCCGTTCGTCAACATCAAGCTGCCGAAGTAGCTTTATGGCGGTACTACAGTAGCTGTAGACAGTATCTGTGAAAGCGTACGCCTTCACAGGCTGCGGAAAAACTCAAGCGGGCTGTTGTTTTGAAGGGGCGCGGCTTTGCTGGGGTGCCTTGAGCCGCGCCGTAAGAAGCCTTTATTAATATCCCGAGCGGGCTTCAGCCCGCGAGGGATATGTTTCCCGCCGAGAGGTTTCTTGCAGGCTCTTCAGGCGTGCCGCTTTGGGCGATTGCAAACCCGGCTTGAGCCGCTAAGGGCGATACTCAGGGCCTAAAGGCCGGCCATATTCGGAGTCTATTTCGGCGCGGCTGAAGCCGCGCCCCTTCAAAGCAGGGGCCTCGGCAAATCACCGCTGTGGCGTTTGTTGGGATGTACGCAGGGGGGCGGTAATGTCTGGGGACCTTTCCTGGGACGTGCTCGCAATGCAGCTTTTTTTCGGGCTGGCCCTGGGATCGATTTATGTGTTGCTGGCGAGCGGCCTTTCCATCATCTACGGGCTTCTCGACGTTGTGAATTTCGCCCACGGCACATTTGCCATGCTGGGGGCCTACGCTGTTTTTCTGGCGGTAAGCCTGACCGGTAACTTCGCCGTGGGCGTGGCCAGCGCCGTAGTGGTGGTGGCAGTTCTGGGCATGATGGCCGAGTTCCTCCTGCTCAAGCCGCTGTACGGAAAAGATCCCCTGCTGCCGCTGCTGCTGACCTTCGGCCTTTCCGTGGCCATTCCCGATTTCATGAAGATCATCTTCGGGCTGATCGGCAAGCCGGTCGCCTACCCCGAGGCATTGAGCGGAGCGATCATACTGGGCCCGCTTGCCTTTTCCAAGTACCGCCTGTTTGTCATCTTCTTCACCCTGGCGATCATGATTTCCCTGTGGCTGTTCCTGAAGAAGAGCAACCTGGGGATGATCATCCGGGCGGCCACGCGCGATAGCCTGATGGTGCAGGTTCTGGGCACCAACACCTCGCGCATCTGGTCGATCGGGTTCGCCATCGGCATCGGCCTGGCCGCCTTGGCCGGCGCCATTTCCGTTCCCATGATGGCGGCGACGCCGGACATGGGCCTGGAGATGACGATGGTGGCCTTCGTAGTGACCGTGGTGGGCGGCCTGGGAAGCCTGGGCGGGGCCATTATCGGCGGCCTGCTGATCGGGGTGATCGTCGCCTTCACCTCGCTGTTTGCCGGCGAATACGCGACCGTGGCCATGTACTTCTGCATGGCCGTAATCCTTCTGATCCGCCCCAGGGGGCTGTTCGGGGAAAGCGGGCGGGAATGATCGCAGGGGCAGAAAGAAAAAAGATGTTGCAGGAGGTGGCTCCCCGGCCGCATTCGACCATCGTGTGGATCGCGGCCCTGGTGCTGGCCGCTCTGCCGCTGGTCATCTCGGTGCCCCTGGCGACGGAAATCCTCATCTGGGGCATCTCGGGGCTCGGCTTCAATCTTCTGCTGGGCTACACCGGGGTGCTTTCCTTCGGCCATGCCGCCTACTTCGGCCTGGGCGCCTACGCGGCGGGGCTGGCATTGCGCTACTGGAAGGTAGGACTGTGGACGTGCCTGGCCATGGGCGCTGCTTCGGCGATGCTGCTGGCCTGCTTTATTGGCGCCCTGGCGATCAAGCGGCGCGGCGTTTACTTCGCCATGATTTCCCTCGCCTTTGCCCAGATGCTCTACTTCATCGCGCTCTCGCCGGCAAAAGACATCACACGGGGCGAAGACGGTCTTACCCACATCCCCAGTGTTACCTTCTTCTCCATCTCGCTGGACAAGCCCAGGAACCTTTATTACTTCGTCTTTGCCATAACCGTATTGATGCTGTATCTGACCTGGAGAATCCTGCAGTCGCCCTTCGGCAAGGTCCTGGAAGCCTTCCGCGAGAATGAAGACCGGGCGCGGGCCTGCGGCTACAACACCACCATGGTTAAGTTCACCTCGCTGGTGCTCTCCGCCTTCTTCGGCGGAGTGGCCGGGGCGCTGAACACCTTGTACCTCGGCTACGTGCCCTTGACCACGCTCTATTGGGTCGCCTCCGGAACCATCGTGATGATGACCATCCTGGGAGGCAAGGGGACCTTTCTCGGGCCGCTGGTGGGCGCGGGATTCTTTCTCTTCCTGCAAAACACCATCAGCCTGTACACGCCTCGCTGGGAGGCCTTCGTGGGCACGCTGTTCGTGATCACTATCCTGGTCTTTCCCGGCGGGATCGTGGGCACCGTCCGTGAAAAATTCGTGAACCGCAAGATGTCGAAGCTGCAGAAAAAGGCCATGGGCGCGGGAGCGGGCCTATGAATAATCGCGGAAGCGGGTCTATGAATAATAATGACGCGCTGCTGCGCACCGAGAAGATCTGCAAGCATTTTGGCGGCCTGCGGGCGGTCGACGGGGTGGATTTCGCCCTTGGTCAAGGCGAGCTGAAGTCGATCATCGGGTCCAACGGCGCCGGCAAGACCACGCTCTTCAATCTCATCGCCGGACTGTTCCGGCCGACCAGCGGCCGGGTGTTCTTCGAGGGGCGCGATATCAGCCGCCTCTCGCTGCATCGCACCTCGCAGCTCGGCATCACCAAGACCTTCCAGATCACGCACCTGTTCCCCAGCCTGACCGTCTTTGAGAACGTGCGCATCTCCGCCCAGTCGCGCCACGCGACCTTCAACCTCTGGCGCACCACGCACTCGCTGGCGGAGCTCAACGAGCGGGTGCTGCATATTCTGGAGCAGGTTGAACTGCTCGACAAGCGGAGCTGGCTGGCCTCCACGCTTTCGCACGGCGAGCGCCGTTACCTGGAGATCGGCATCGCCCTGGCCACCGAGCCCAAGGTGCTGCTGCTGGACGAGCCTACGGCCGGCATGAGCTACGCCGAAACCAAGCTTTGCGCCGAGCTGATCCAGCGGCTGAACAAGGCGCTCCATCTTTCGATCGTGCTGGTCGAGCACGACATGAGCGTGGTGATGGGAATCTCCGAGCGCATCGTCGTTTTGAACGAAGGCCGGCTGCTGGCCGAGGGAACGCCGCAGGAGGTCAGCGACAACGAAGAGGTGCAGCGGGTCTACTTGGGAGAGAGGAAGACATGCTCAGCCTGAGCGGCGTCAATACCTATTACGGGTACAGCCACGTTCTGCACGATGTCTCCCTTGAAGTGAGAGAGGGAGAGATCGTGGTGCTGCTGGGCCGCAACGGGGTAGGCAAGAGCACTACCATGAAGTCGATCATGGGCGTGCAGCCGCCGAAGAGCGGCCGCGTGCTCTTTCAGGGCGAGGACATCACCGGGCTGCCGCCTTACAAGATCGCGGCCAAGGGAATCTCGCTAATTCCCGAAGACCGGCGCGTGATTCCCAACCTGACGGTCTACGAGAACCTCAAGCTCGGCTCGCTGGTGCGGCGCAAGAGCGGTAACGGCAGCTTTCCGCAACTGCTCGACACGGCCCTTACATATTTCCCGCGGCTGAAGGAGCGCCTGGGACAGAAGGGCGGCAGCCTCTCCGGCGGCGAGCAGCAGATGTTGACCATCGCCCGCGGGCTGATGGCCTCGCCGCGGTTGATGCTCATCGATGAGCCCAGCGAAGGCCTGGCCCCCAAGGTGATACAGGAGATCATGCGCATCATCCAGAAGCTGCAGCAGGATGGAGTAACCATATTGCTGGTCGAGCAGCACGTCGAGGCCGCCATGCGGCTCTCCGATAACCTGCGGGCCTACATCATGGAAAAGGGCGAAATCCGCCTCTTCGGCACGCTGGACGAACTGAACGCGCGCATGGACGAAGTCATCCGCTGCCTGGGAGCAAAGATTTAGCGGCAGTTTCAAGTTTCAAGTTGCTAGCTCCCGGTGTTCTATGGCGAAACCAGGCTGCTGTAGCCATGATCTTTGAAGGGGCACGCCTTCGCAGGCTGCGGAAAAACGCGCCGAAGCAACAAGCGAGGCGCTATGGGATGTGGATACTACAAGACGGCATAACAAGAGTTTGTGGTCTCGTTCGATCTGGAATCTGTTTTTCCGCAGCCAGTTCAGGCATGCCGTATGGGACGGTTAGAAACCCGGCTTTAGCCGCTGAGGGTCAATACCTCAGGGCCTAAAGGCCAGCCCTCTTTGCATCTTTTCGGCGCGGCTCAAGGCACCCCAGCAATCCAAATGCGGGCTTGCTGGGGACCCCGTGAAGCCGCGCCCCTTCAAAGACGGCATACATTACTCTGGTTCTGCTCTGATGAAACTCGAAACTTGAAACTTGAAACTTAATACGAGGACCAATGGGATACAAGATCATTCCCCTGAACACCGGCATCATTACCGTTGATCGCGGCGCTTACTGCACCATGGGCAGGGGCATCGGACAGAAGGTAGATATTCCTTCGACGGCCTGGTACGTAAGCGACGGCCGCGAGCATCTGCTGGTCGATACCGGCATGTGCGATACGGCGCGCGCCAATCGCTGGCACCACGAAGGCTTCCAGCCGCCCGGCGGGAGGATCGACCAGCAGCTCATGAGCCGCGCCGGCGTTGCTCCCGAGGAAATCACGGCCATTCTCTTTACCCATCTGCACTGGGACCACTGCTCGAACATGAAGCTGTTCCCCAACGCGCGCTACTACGTGCAGGCGCGCGAGCTGGAGTTCGCGCTCGATCCGCCGCTGCCGCCCTACTACCGTTCCTACGAGGCGCCGATTCTCGGCCTGGAGTCGCCCTTTGCCGGCTGCAAGTTCATAACCAGGGATGGCGAGTGGGCTTACAACGACGACATCACGCTTTTCCCGACCCCCGGCCACTCGGTCGGCCATCAGTCGGTCGCCGTGCGCACCGAGGCGGGGCCGGTGATCATCGCCGGCGACGCCGTCTTCGTGCACGAGAACCTGAAAGGCGATCCCGAGCACCTGCTGGAGTTTATTCCCATCGGCCGCTACATTAATTACTTCGAGATGTGGAACAGCTTTAAGGAAATCAAGCGGCGCGGCGGACTGGTGCTTCCGGGACACGATAATTCGGTCTTCGACAGGCCATGCTATCCGTAAGGCGATGAAGAAAACCGCATTACTGCTCGCGACTCTCGATACCAAAGGCCAGGAGGCGCTGTTCCTGAAGAGCGTCCTCGAGCGCCTGGGCGTCGGCGTGCTGATTCTGGATGCGGGAATCTTCCCATCGCCCGTGGGCGAGGGAGACATCAAGCGGCACGAGGTCGCCATGGCAGGCGGGCGGCCGGTCGATGAACTGATACGTGCCGGGAACAAGGGCGAGGCCATCAGCACCATGATCAGTGGCGCGGTCGCGCTGACCCGCCGCCTTTACGACGAAGGCAGAATCCACGGCGCGCTCTCCATCGGAGGCGCCCAGGGCACCATCATCGGAACCACGGCCATGCGCTCGCTGCCGCTGGGTGTTCCCAAGATCATGCTTTCGACCATGGCTTCCGGCAGGCGTGTTTTCGAGACCTACGTCGGCACCTCCGATGTCACCCTGATTCATTCCGTAGTCGATTTCTTTGGCCTGAACTCGGTGCTGCGGCAGATGCTCAGCAACGCCGCCGGCGCGCTCGCCGGCATGCTGCAGACATCCACCCCAACAGACGCAACAACGGCGTCTGTCGGGGACCCCGCTGGGCCGGTGCGCGCCAGCGACCGCCCGCAAGTGGCCATCACCATCTATGGCACGACCACCCCGGCCGGCATGCGCATCGTCTCCCTGCTCCAGAAGAAATGTTACGAGGCGGTGGCGTTCCATCCCAACGGAGTCGGCGGCCGGGCGATGGAGGAGATGATCGCCCAGGGCCGCTTCGCCGGGGTAATCGATCTGACTCTGCACGAGCTGATAGACGAGATTGCGGGCGGCCAGCACACTGCCGGCCCCGACCGCCTGGAAGCGGCTTCGCGCATGGGCATACCCCAGGTGGTGGTGCCGGGAAGCACGGACTACATCGTGACTGGACGTTTCTCCGAGCTGAAGAAATCGTTCCGCCAGCGCACCACCATGATGCACAATCCGGAGATGACCTTCGTCATGCCCTCGGAACGCGAGATGGCCAAGCTCGGCGAGATCGTGGCCCGCAAGCTGAATCCCACCGCCGGACGAGGCAATACGGTCGTGATGGTGCCGCTCAAGGGCTTTTGCTATCCCAACTTCGAAGGCCGGCCGCTATACAATCCGGGCGGGGTGCGAGCTTTCGTGGCGGCGCTGCAGAAGCGGATCAAGCCTTCGATCCCGCTGCGATTGCTTCCGCTGCACGTCAACGACGAGGCTTTCGCCGACGCCGTCGTCGAGGAGTTCGAAACACTTATGCGGACTGTCACCCCAACGAACGTACAAGCGGCGTCCGTCGGGGCCAAGGTCGCAAGCCTTCAAAACCGAAAGGAGTAACCAATGTTATTCAAGGGAAAGATCATTGACCTCAGCCAGGAGATTTACCAGGGAATGCCCGTTTATCCCGGCCACTTGAAGACCGTTATCTGGACGCACGCCTCGCATGAGGAAGTCGGGCGGGCGATCGGCACGGGCTTCTCCTATGAGTCGCAGGGGCTCATGTTCTGCGATCACGGTCCAACACACATCGATGCCATCAAGCATCTCTCGACCGACCCCAACGCACCGCCGGTCGACAAGATTCCGCTGGAGAATTGCATCACCCCCGCCATCTGCCTGGACGTGAGCGATATCCCGGTCAAGACGCAGTTCGGCCGCGCCAAGATCGAGCAGGAGCTGAAGCGCTGGAACCTGAAGATCGAGAAGGGCGACACCATCCTGTTCCATACCGGCCACTACGCGCGCTTCTACGGCAAGCCTGAGTACATGACCGACTATCCCGGACTGGACCGCGAGGCGACCGAGTACATCATCGACCAGGGCTGCATCAACTTCGGCGTGGATTCAGCCAGCCCGGACATGTGGTACGACAAGACGTATCCCTGCCACATGGTCTGCCGCGAGCGCTGGGTGACGCATATGGAGAACCTGTGCAACCTGGATAAGCTGGTGGGCAAGCGCTTCACCTTCATCGCCCTGCCGCTGAAGATCCGCAACGGCACAGGCTCGCCCTTGCGGCCGGTGGCGGTGCTGCCGGATTAGACGCCCTCTGGTGCCTCACCCTCAACCGCCCGATTTTAGGTGGTTAGGGTGGGCGCCCCGTATTCATCAGGAACAACCCCACCCTTCGCTTCGCGAAAGGGTTGGGGCACCCGGCTATTGCAAGAAGCCTAGGGTGGCCCACATTTAGGGCACAGCCCTAAATGTGGGGGCATCGTATAGCCTCACATTAGCTCCGCCTTCGGCTACGCAGATGTGGGCCACCTGAGGCGCTACTTCCTCGGGAGGACAGAGTGGATCTAGGGTTGAAGGACCGGGTGGCGATTGTCGCCGCCTCCAGCCAGGGAATCGGCAAGGCGACTGCCTTGGCCTTTGCCGCCGAAGGCTGCAAGCTGGCGATCTGCGCCAGAAACTGCGATGCCCTGCGGCGCGTGGCAGAGCAGATCGAAGGCCGGCACGGAACGGAAGTCCTGGCCCAGGTGGCCGATGTCAGCGATCCGCAGGCGGTCAAGAGGTTTGTAGCGGCGGTGGGCGAGAGATTCGGCCGCATCGACATTTGCGTCACCAATGCCGGGGGCCCGCCGGCCAAGCAGTTCCTGGAGATCGACAGC
>JBEKQR010000202.1:0-7862 GCA_049519515.1 Candidatus Korobacteraceae bacterium | reverse complement strand
TCGCGGCCGAGTGTGGGCGCGAAGTCCAACGCGTAAGCCACGGCATGCGCGGACTCGAGCGCGGGAATGATGCCCTCGAGTTCCGAAAGCTTGTGGAAAGCGCCGAGCGCCTCCGCGTCTGAGACCGAGGTGTACTCGGCGCGCCCCGTCTGCCGCAGCCAGACGTGCTCCGGGCCGACGGCGGCGTAATCAAGCCCGGCGGAAACCGATTGCGTAGCCGCGATCTGTCCTTCCGCATCCTGCAGCACGTAACTCAGCGTGCCTTGAAAAACGCCGGGGCGGCCACCCTCCTCGGCGAACCGCGCCGCATGCTGGCCGACGTGCGGGCCGCTGCCCCCGGCCTCGACGCCGATCAGCCGCACCGCCTTGTCCCGCTGAAATGCGCTGAAGATGCCGATGGCGTTCGATCCTCCGCCAACGCAGGCGATGACCGCCGCCGGCAGACGCCCCGCTTGCTTCAGGATCTGCTCGCGAGCTTCCGCCCCGATCACCGACTGGAAGTGCCGGACCATGCGCGGATAAGGATCGGGGCCAAGGGCGCTGCCCAGCAGGTAGTAGGTGTCGCGAACGTTGGTGACCCAGTCGCGCAGGGCCTCGTTGATGGCGTCTTTCAGCGTGCGCGAACCCGAATCCACGCCCCGCACTTCGGCGCCCAGCAGGCGCATGCGATATACGTTCAGCGCCTGCCGCTGCATGTCTTCGGTGCCCATGTAAACGACGCATTCCAATCCGAAGCGCGCGCACACGGTGGCCGTGGCGACACCGTGCTGCCCGGCGCCGGTTTCGGCAATCACCCGCTGCTTGCCCATGCGCCGCGCCAGCAGCGCCTGCCCGAGGGCGTTGTTGATCTTGTGCGAGCCGGTGTGGCCCAGGTCTTCGCGCTTCAGATACAGGCGCGCGCCGCCGGCACGCTCGCTGAGGCGCTCGGCCAGAGTGAGCGGCGTGGGCCGGCCCGAGTAGTCGCGCAACATGGCGTCGAGCTCGCCCTGAAACGCCGGGTCACGCAACGCCCGCTCGTAGGCGGCGGTCAGCTCTTCCAGCGGAGAGACCAGCGTCTCCGGCACATAGCGTCCGCCAAAGGGACCGTAGTAGCCCGGCGCGGCCTCGGGTGTGATCAGTGCGAGTTCATTCATAAGTTCGTTCATAAGTGACTTCTCAAAGTTATGGCTGATGCCGTGCTTTCCACGGCCGATGGGGAGTACACGGCGGCGAAAAATTCGCGCAGCTTGCCGCTGTCCTTGCGGCCCTTGGCGCTTTCCACCCCGCTGCACACGTCAACGGCGGGCGGCTGCACCCGGCGAATCGCTTCCGCGACATTGGCCGGGGTCAAACCGCCGGCGAGAATGAACCTAGGCAACGTGTGGCCTTCACTACGGCATTTCGTTTCCCACCTTAGCTCCGCGCCATGACAGCTTTCGGCTATGAGCTTTGCTGGCGCCAAAGCCTCGGTCTCTTCTTCCAGGGAGCCCATGGCGCTCCGCGAAGGTGGGGCACCATCGATAGTTTTCTTCTCTGGGTGCTTCTTTGGGTGCCCCACCCTAGCTTCTTTTGCTAGGGTGGGGCAGTTCGTTGAATATTCCTCGTCGTCCGCGCCAGTTTTGTTCTCATCAACGCTGACAAGCTGCGCCAGCTTGTGTGCTGTGTCCCAGTTAGCCTGCAGACCCGAGCCGCCGAATCGGTTGCAATCGGCATCGACCAGCAGCGCGTCTGCCGGATAACGCGCCGCGATTTCAGGGACGAATCCCGCATCTGTGCGGAACGCTTTGATCACGCCCAGTCCGGGCATCCGCCTCCGCAGTTCGCGGCAAAAATCGGCGGACTCATCCCCGTGCAGTTGAGCGGCGCTGACGCCGCTTGCGGCCACCGCGGAGACAATCTCGTCTATCGTGGCGTTGACGAAAACCCCAACGGCGGTCGGGTGCCCCATCAGGTTCCGCGCCGCCGAGAGACTCATTTGAGTTGAGCCTTGCAGTTCGGGACTGCTGTGCTGGTTGTAGCAAAGGCTTTCTCGGTTGTTCGGCGCTAACCTGGGGTTTTCTTTGCTGGCCGGAAGCCCGGCCACGATCGGCGCTGCCGCCATGGGCGCAAGGTAGCGCGGGCTGCGCGGGTAGAAGTTGAACCCCAGCATGGCCGCTCCCAGCTCGACTGCCAGCCGGGCATCGGCGGCGTTGGTAATTCCGCAGACCTTGACTTCAACCACGGCCGGCCTCCGTTATGAAACGAGTGAGCTCGCCTGCCGGGTCGTCCGAGCGCATCAGGGTTTCGCCGATGAGGAACGAGCCATAGCCCAGGGCGCGCAATTCACGCACGTGCGCCGGGGTGCGCAGTCCGCTCTCGCTGACCAGCAGGCGGCCGGGCTGGACGTAGCGGGCCAGCGCGCGCGAGGTATCGAGGCTCACTTCCAGGGTCGCCAGGTTGCGGTTGTTCACGCCGATGATGGCGGCGCCGCACTCGATGGCAATCCGCATCTCCGGCTCGGCATGGACTTCGACCAGGGCATCGAGCCCGAGCTCGTCTTCGGCCAGCGTGCGCAGCGCCACGAGTTCGGAGGGTGCGAGCGAGGCGACAATCAGCAGCACGGCCTCGGCTCCGGCGGCGGCTGCTTCGTAGATCTGGTGCGAATCGACAATGAAGTCCTTGCGCAGTACCGGACAGCCGGGGCCCAAGGACGACGCGGCGTTTGCGTCGGCTGGGGCGGGCGAGAGCCGCGCGCAAACGGCCCGCAGATCGTCGAGTGATCCGGAAAAATATTTCGGCTCGGTCAGCACGGAAATGGCTGCGGCGCCATTTGCGGCATAAACCGATGCGGTCGCGACCGGGTCGGCGCCGGGGCGGATGGCGCCCGCCGTGGGAGAGCTGCGCTTGACTTCGGCAATGATGTTGACCTGCGCCGGGTTCGAGAGCGCCTGGCGAAAAACATGGGGGCGCAGAGCGGCGCGCCGGCGCAAGCCCGCCTGGCGGACGGCGGCGCGCTCGGCCGCGCTCACCACGGCCATCTCGGCGCGCTTGGCTTCGCTGATGGAAGCCAGGAAGCTGGTGACGGTGCTCACGCCTTCTCTCCCGGAACGGCGGCATTGGCGCCGCGCAGAAATGCGTGCAGCTTTTCCGCGGCAGCGCCGGAGTCTATGACCGCTTCGGCGCGGTGGGCGCACTCTTCGAGCGAATCGGATACCCCGCCCACATACAGCGCGGCGGCGGCGTTGACGGCGATGAGGCGCCGCGCCACGTCGCGCCGGCCCTCCTCAAGCACCTCGAGGATGATGCGCGCGCTGGCGGCAGCGTCCTGGGCGCGGGCTGCATCCAGAGGCTCGGCGTGGTAGCCGAAGTCTTCCGGCGTAACGCGGCGTAGCCGCTCGTGCCCATCGCGCAACTCCAGCACCGCAGTCGGGCCGGAGAGTGTCACCTCGTCGAGCCCATCATTGCCATGCACCACCCAGGCATGCTCGGCGCCCAGGGCAAGCAAGGCGCTGGCGATCTTGGGCAACAGCTTGGCATCGGATATTCCCATCACCTGTCGCCGCGAACCCGCCGGATTGCACAACGGACCGATCAGGTTGAAGCAGGTACGCACGCCCAGCTCGCGGCGGATGCCGGCCACGCGCGCCGCTGCCGGATGATGCGCGGGAGCGAACAGAAAGCAGAAGCCGAGGGAATCGAAGAGCTGTTCGGAGATGGCGGGAGGAACTGGAACCGGAGCACCCATGGCGGCCAGAACGTCGGCGCTGCCCGTTTTACTGGTGGAAGCGCGCGCGCCGTGCTTGGCGACCGGAACGCCGGCGGCGGCGGCGACCAGGGCGGCGGCAGTCGAGATGTTGAAGGTCTTGGCGTGACTGGCGCCGGTGCCGCAGGTATCGACGAAACATCGGTGACGGGTGCGCAGGGCAACCATGCGGCTTCGCATGGCCTGGGCGAGTCCCACGAGCTCGTCCACGCACTCGCCTTTCTGGGCAAGCGCCACCAGGATGGCGGCGATCTGCGCGTCGCTGGCCTGGCCGTCCAGCACGTAGCCGAGCAGCTCGGCGGCCTCGGCGCGCGTCAGATCGCGCCCGGCAAAGATGCCCCCCAGCATGGCCTTCAGGCGAATTACGGCCTCGGTGGGCGGAGCAGGTTGCAGAGTTGTGGAAGCAACTTGGTTTCCCGAATAAGAAGCGCTGGCGTTCATTGTTTTTCCCGCGTGAGCGCCCGCAATTTCAAATGAAATGCGGCGCTACCTGTAACTGAATGGGTTGGAATTGATTGAAGAAAGTGCCTGGACTAGAGGCACACGACGGTGCGGGACCACCATCGGCTGGACCATCGACGAGCGCGGGTTGCTGCGGCGCTGCTCATAGGAAGTTCTTGTAGTTTAGCACAGGCACGCAGGGCCACAAAGAAAAAAATGCGAGTTAAAAATGCGAGTTGTGGCGCGTAATCGTGAGTGTCAGGCGGGCGTGCCCACCCAAAGACAGGTTCCTCGCGGGCTGAAGCCCGCTCGGGATATTAAAAAAAGGGCCGTTACGGCGCGGCTCAAGGCACCCCAGCAAACCAAATACAGGTTTGTTGGGGACCCCGCAAAGCCGCGCCCCTTCAAAGACGGCGTGCACTTACTCTGGTTTTGCTCTAACCTACAGACGGCATTCAGAACGAGGAGTTCAATGTCCGAATTCGATACGAAGTATCGCCAGCGGCTGCTGCGGCTTTCGACCACCAATATCGCCGACGCGCTCGATGCCCTGAGCCTCAAAGGCGCGACCTATGGGATTCGTCCTCTGTGGGAGAGCGCGGGCAAGATCGCCGGCCGGGCGGTTACGGTGAAGCTTACCGCCGCCGGGCTGACCAAGGGCAAAACTCATCTGGGCGTCAAGGCAATCGAGGCGGGCGAGCGCGGTGACGTCATTGTCATCGACAACGGCGGACGGCTGGATACCTCCTGCTGGGGTGGAATTCTCGCCAACGGGGCCAAGATGAAGGGCCTCAGCGCCGTGGTCGTGGATGGCGCCGTGCGCGATCTCGACGACTGTATCGACGTCCAGTTCCCCGTCTACGCCAGAGGAACGGTAGTGGCTACTGCCCGCGGCAGGATCATGGAAGAGGCGACCAACATCATGATCCAGTTCGCCGGAGTGCAGGTGCGTCCCGGGGACGTGGTCATGGGCGACCGCAGCGGGGTCGTCATCATTCCCCAGGAGAGACTCGACGAGGTGCTGGCCAAGGCCGAGGAACTCTACGACAAAGAGGAACAGATGGTGGCCGAGATCAGGGCCGGCGCCTCCATGCTGGAAGTAGACACCAAGTACAGCTACGAAAAGATGCTCAAGTGAAAATTGCCGGGGTCCCCGGCAAACGGCCGGTGGCGCACATCTGTGCTCCCGACGGTGCCCCATATCTCGCCTGCTTTTGGCGAGATGTGGGAACGCTTCACAGACCCACATCTGCCAACTACAGGCAGATGTGGGGCACCTGCCGTTCCGGGCGCTATTTCTCGCGCGTCCAGACGGCGATGGTCACCTTTCCCTGGTATGTCCAAGACATCGTTATCTGAATTGTTATCCGGCGACACTTCGGCGCTCACCGGAAGATCAGGCTTGCCATGCGGCTGGTGTTCAAACGCCGTATCGCTGGAATCACATCGCCTCCGCCAAAAAGCTGCTCTGGATAGGGCGGGTTTTACCACGTTTCGTGCTATACTCCGGGGCGCAAGTTCCTGCTGGATTTTAGGGAAGTCGATGCGTTCGTGCCCCAAGTGTCTGCAAACGTATCCGGACGAGACCGATTTCTGCCCGCGTGACGGCAGTTCTCTTGCTCCCGTTCAGTCTGGTACAGAGGCCCAACTGGCCGCCGGCTTGGTGCGGTCCTATCGCGTGGTGCGGCGTCTTGGCGCCGGGGGCATGGGCACGGTTTTTCTGGCCGAACAGATTGCCCTGGGAAACCGCCCCGTCGCGCTCAAGATCCTGCTGCGCAAGCTGCTCGACGATCCCGAATTCCTGCAGCGCTTCCACAACGAGGCGGCTTCCACGGCGCGCATCCGCCATCCCAACGTCATCACCGTCTATGAGTGCAGCCAGTCCGACGACGGCTCGCCCTACATCGCCATGGAATACCTGGAAGGCGAAACCCTGCGGCAGACGCTGCAGCGGCGCGGCGCGCTTCCGGTGGCGGAGACCATCGAGATCGTGCGGCACATTGCGCGCGGGCTCAGCGCCGCCCACAAGCTCGACATCATTCATCGCGATCTCAAGCCGGACAATATTTTCCTGACGCGCACCGACGATACCGGCGAAGATACGGCCCTGCCCGGAATCACCGTCAAGGTCATGGACTTCGGCATAGCGCGGTTGCGCGAGTCCTCGCTCACCCTGACGGGAACCGTGCTGGGGACGCCCGCATATATGTCTTTCGAGCAGGCTTCGGGAATGCGCAGCGAAGAGCTGGACGCGCGCTCTGACATTTACGCCCTGGGCGTGGTGGTCTATGAAATGCTGACCGGGCGCGTGCCGTTTCATTCCGAAACGCCGCTCGGCTACGTGCGCAAACACATGCTGGAGGAACCGCCGCCGTTTCGCGCCGTGGCGCCCAGCTTGCCCCTCAGCCCGGCGCTCGAGCGCGTGGTGATGAAGGCGCTGCGCAAGCCGCGCGAGGAGCGCCACTCCTCAGCTTTGGACTTTGCCCGTGAGCTGGCGGCCGCCGCGCAGGACAAGACGCTGGTTGCAACTCCGCAAATTCCTCCGACGGTGGTCTCTGCGCAGGCAGCCATGGGCGCGGCTGCGGCGTCGAGGTCGGCTCTCTCCTCCGTCCCGCGCGCGAGTGGGCCCTCGGTAGCGCCGCCGAACGAAGCGCCGCAAGGCGCCCGCCGCTACATGCCGGGCGCGCCGGAGATATATTTCGCCAAGGCACAAGTGGGGAGTCCGGAAGCAGCGCTCGCGCCGCCGCCGCGCAAACGTTCGGGAATGGCAACGTGGGCTGCGCTTGGCTTGGTGCTGCTTTTCCTTATTGGCGGTGGGGTGTGGTATTACCAGCAGCACGCCCACGAGCAGGGGGCTTCTCAGCCGGGAAACAAGCCGGTCGCTGCCGCTCGGGCGGATAATCCCTGGGAAGTGGTAGAGGAGAAGCCCGCAACGCAGCCATCGGGGAAGGGTCCAGCGACGAAGGGCGACATTTTCGATGCCGTTGCGGCTCCTCCCGGGATGGCGCTTGTTCCTGGCGGGACGTTCACTATGGGCCGCAGTATCGGCCCGGACCTGGAAGAGAAGCCGGCGCATTTGGTGACGGTTGCATCCTTTTACATGGACGTGCTTCCGCAGAAGGCCGCCAGCGGTCTCCCCTTGACGGGAGTCTCCTGGTATGAGGCGCAGCAGAAATGCCAGGCAGAGGGCAAGCGCCTGCCCACCGAAGCCGAATGGGAATTCGCGGCGCGCGGAAGCGACGGCAGGCTCTATCCCTGGGGCGACACATTCGATGCCTCGGCGGCCAACTCGAAGGAAGCAGGCGGAGACCGCCTGGTGCCGGTTGGGAGTCTGCCGAAAAACAAGAGTCCGTTTGGCGTCCTCGAGATGTCGGGAAATATCTGGGAATGGACAGCCGACGCCTATAAGCCTTACCCCGGCGGTAAATCCGCCTTAAAGATTCCAGCCGACGCCAAAGCCATTCGCGGCGGCTCTTCGAAGTCGGACAGGCTCCACGTCACCACCACCACCAGGAACCTGGAGCACGCCTCGAAACGTTCGCCGGTGATCGGGTTCCGCTGCGCGAAATAAGAGTATTAGAGCTTGTTTCAAAAACATTCCCGGAGAATTAGGCGTGTTCCCTCAGGGGCTAATGAGGCTGCGGAAAAACAGGTTTCTGCGCGGGTGTGACTACAAGATCTTGTTAGCTGCCCCTATAGT
>JBEKQR010000201.1:0-7882 GCA_049519515.1 Candidatus Korobacteraceae bacterium | reverse complement strand
GGCGGCGCTCATTCCGGTCACGCGATCAAAGCGGGCCTCCACCAAGCAATTCTGCTGGAAGAAAAGCACGCGATTGTTATCGCCGGCGCCCATCGTCCCTATGCGTTCCGTCGTCATTCCGGGCGCACGGTAGAAGGTGAAGGCGCCGTAGGCTCCGGTCGCGTCCTGAAAGCGGGCCACTCGCAGCGTGAGCTTGCGGCCCGGCTGCGAATACGTAGCCGTCTCGTAACCCGTGAAACCGTATTCCCTCAGCGCCGCGCTCTGGGCTTGATCGACAGCGCGCGGATCGCTGCCTTGGTGAACTGCGGAAGAAATCTCCCAGCCGGCAAAAGCCTTGGGCAAAATCGCCGGAGCCTCCGGCGAGGGCGCTGTTTGCGCTTGCTGCCGGCTGTCAGCGGAGGACGCCGAGGTCGCCGCCATGGCCGGGGCGAGGAGGAAGAAGAGGATCAAAGTCGGAGGAGCGAGCTTCATGCGCTATGGCGCCGCAAGGCAGTGTCTTCTTCGCAAAGTAAGAAAAGGCGTTCCACCAATGCTTGAGCTACCCGAGGCGCACTATACATTAGAGTAGTCCGTTGGTGAAAAAGATGCGAGTGGCTGGCGGCTTCTGGCTGAGTCTGGATTGCCTTCGATGAGCGGAAAAAGGAGCGACTACTCGCTGCGAGGGCTGACGCGGGACGCCATCTTCACTCCGCTGAGCCCGCTCGCGTACTTGGTGACGCCCTTGTAAAGCGCCTCGGCGATGCGCTGGCGGTACTCGGGCGTTTGCAGCTTGCGGGCCTCGGCCGGATTGCTGACGAAGGCGATCTCCGCCAGAACCGACGGCATGTTGGCCCCGATCAGCACAATGAAGGGCGCTTTCTTGACGCCCCGGTCGCGCACGCCGCGCGACAGCGTCTGCTGCAGGGAAGACTGAACATCCACGGCGAACTCGCGCGACTCCTCGATCTTGTTACGCAGCGCTATCTTCTTCACCAGGTCCTGCAACTCGTGGATGGATTTTTCCGAAACCGCGTTCTCGCGGGCGGCGACCTCCAGCGCGGCAGAGGAGGATGTGAAGTTCAGGTAATAGGTCTCCACCCCGCGGGCACGGCGATCGGCGCTGGAGTTGGCGTGTACCGAGATGAACAGGTCAGCCTGCTGCTGATTGGCGATGGCGGTGCGCGTTTCCAGCGGGACAAAGCTGTCGTCGGTGCGCGTGTATACCACCTCCGCTCCCAGGCGGCTCTTCAGCAGGCGTCCCAGGCGCAGAGAAACATCCAGCACCAAGTCCTTTTCCTGCAGACCGTTTGGCCCGATCGTGCCGGTATCGTAGCCGCCGTGTCCGGCATCGACCACGATGCGCCCGATCTTCAAGCCCAGGGCCCGAATCAGCGAGCGCTCTCCATCCGACGAGGGCTGGGCGGGCCGCACCGGAGGCGTGATCAACTGCCGCTTTTCCGGCGGGCGCGGCGCTACCGCCTGGAAAGTAGGCTTAGTGGTCGGCTGGCTGGTCGCTTTCTGCGCTTCGTTCTTATCGACGCCGGCCGGCTTGGCGCTCTCCTGGCCCGTGGCATTTGCGGCTGGGCGCTGATTTTGGGGCTGCGGAGAAGTCTTGCCGGCGTCCGCCGTGCGGGCCGCTTCCGCCTTCCTGTTCGCCGCCGCCTCGGTGGTGGCGATGGCCGTGCCGGGCTTGCGTCCGTGGATGTCGATAATCAGACGATAAGGGTTGGGCAGCAGGAACACCGAGTAGTCGCTGACATCGTCCACCTCCAGCACTACCCGGCTCATATCCCGCTGGTACTGGCCTGCGCGAATCTTGCGCAGGAACCCGTCATCGACATCGAAGCTCTTGCCCGCCAGCTCCGAAGCCAGCCTGGTTCCGTGCAGATCGAAGAAGATGCGGTCTGGATTGGGCGCCCGTCCCGCCTCGTATGGCACCTCCGCTTCCAGGTCGATGGCGACACGCGTGTACCCGGGCGTGGACCAGTGCCGTATGCCGGTGACCAGCGGCAGCGACCTGGCGTCCGCCACCTGCTTCCATTCGGCAAATTCTAGCGGGCTGGGCCGCTCTTGCGCCCCTTGGAGCGGAGCCGGAAGTTGTTGCGCCCGGTTGCTCCTGCGGCTGCTGGCGTCATCGATCTGCTGGATGGAGTTACGCGCTTCCTCCGCCAGACGCTGCCGCGGATAGTGCTTCAGAAATTCCTGGAAGATTTGCCGGGCCTTGGCGAGGTCCTGCAGGTCCTCTTTGTAAACCTGGCCGATGAGGAAGAGCGCTTCGTAGCAGTATTTGCTGCCTGGATACTCATGCCGCAGGAATTCGTATTGCGAGATGGCGGCGTGCAACGGCTTCTCGTCGCGCAAGCCCCGGCCCTGTTCAACCAGCAGATCGGCGGCGGTAAATGCGCTTATGTCGGCTTTCGAGCTGCCGGGAGAAAGGAGATAAACCCGGCGATAGGCATCGATCACCTGCTGGTATTCGCGGCGAGTGCGCTGGCCGGCCGGTTTGCGGTTCAAGGCTTCGCGCATGTGCTCGGCGGTTTCAAACTGGGTATGCGCCAGCTGCCGGTTGTGCTGGCTGTCGTGCGCCGGCGCGCCGAGAGCGGACATCAGCACCAGGACTGCTACTGCCGCCTTGTACAGCCGCCGCCTTGATAAAATTCGCATGCTAAGGAACCAGACCGCCCGCTACTCCACGTTACTGATGGTGAGCACGCCAAAGCTGTTGCGTGATACCCGGATGCGCGCAGCGGAAAACGGCAGGCCCATCTGCCCGCCGTAGAAACCGCTGATCCTGCGCACATAGTTCCGCGTCTCCGCATATGCCGGAACGCCGTGATTGCGGTTCACTGCTCCCTCTCCCGCATTGTAGGCCGCCAGCGCCAAGGGGACGTTGCCCCCGAAGTTGTCCAGCAGGGTCCTAAGTAGCTGAACTCCGGCCTCGACATTTTGTTGCGGGTTGAAGGGATTGCTAACGTTGAATTTCCGCGCCGTGTCCGGCATTAGTTGCATCAGCCCCATGGCCCCCTTGCGGGATATAGCCATCGGGTTGTAGTTCGACTCGACCCTGATCAGCGCCCGTACCAGGTTGGGGTCCACTTGGTGCCGCCCGGCCGCATCCGTGATGATGCGGTCAATGTCTTGCGAGCTGATGGCGCGCCCGGCGGCAAGCTGGGTGTAGCCAGCCGCTGGACGCGAATCCGGGGCCCCCGGCAGGCCTGCTTCTGGCTTGCTGGGGTGGGAATCCACAAGCTGCTGCACCTCGGCAGCCGCATTCTGCGCCCGGCGCAACACGTTGGGCGATGGCCCCGGCAGGGGCTTCCACCGCTTCTCCGTATTGCTCCAATAAACAAAGGTGCGGACGTTCGCATTGCGGAATTTCGCGGGCTCGCTGGGGTCCCCAGCGAGGGCGGCTCTTGCCTTTGCCGAGGCGGCGGTCTGGGCTGCGCGGGAGGTCCCTGCCGGTGCCCATGTTGCCTTTTTGGTGGTACGCCGGGTGAGCGGTTGCGGATCAGCATCGTTGACGAAGATGGTGCGGCCATCCTCCTGGACGGCGCGGATGCCTTGCGCGAGCATGGAGAACGGCGCCAGGGCACACAACAGCACCCCCACGGCCAGTCGTGCCGCTGTCGTGTTTGCTCCGGTGCAAGAACTCCATCGCATCATCATGATCCAAATCTTGTCATCGCCGGTCCTTACAGCTCTAAAGCAAGCCTCACCCGAGCCCCCTGCAAGGTGGCCGGAAAAGCTCCAGAGTACAGGCATTTTAAGCCGGTTTCTCCGGCCATAGCAATCAGAACTACACCCGGAACCTAGGGAGTGAATGGGGAGAAAAACAGAAAAAACACTGAAAAACCAGGCGTTTGCCGGTAAAACCATAGCAGAGGTTCATGTACTAAAGAGTGAATAAGAGAGGGTTATCGAACCCCTAACTTCCACACCAGCAGTAAACTACGCGAAGACGCTGGGCGCCTGCGGCTTAGATGCAGAACAATTTAACAACTGGGATTGAACTCCAACTCCGCAAGGGTCCGGACCACAGCGGAAACTCACTCCCCTCCGCGAAGGATGCGAAGAAGTCTCTGAACAAGTATTCGCTTCTGCTGGCGCCCGGAATTTTAGGCGGACTGCTCGCCTATGTCGTATACCCTCCTCTGGATCAGGCTCCGCTGGTGATTTTCGGCCTGTGCATCCTCTTCCTGCCCATGGTGCTGCAATTTAGGAGTCTGCTGCGAAAGCGGCTGAATGAGGATGTACGAGGGTTGCGGAAGGCATACGTCTATTCGAGCATCGTTCTCGCGATGCTGGCGCTCCTGCTCTTTCTGAACGGGTGGCTGGACAGGTCTCCCAGAAGCGTAGTGAAAACGATACTCATCCAGAAAAAGTTCAGCAGAGGCAGGGGCGGAACCCAATACATTCTCACGGTTTCTTCGTGGCGGCCCGGCAGGAGCATTGAGGACTTCTACGTGGGCCCGCGCACATTTAAGCGCGCTACCGTCGGGAAAGCGGTAAGCGTGGAACTGCACCCAGGTTATTTTGGATTGCCGTGGTCCGGCAACATTTCGCCCGAATGAATGATCGCGCCGGGAATGTACTGGTGGCCCAACATTTAGGGCGCGTCAGCACCTGCAAAGGCAAATGTGGGCCACACTTAACAGCGTTTTGTGGCCGTAGCTTCTAGGAAGGGCACGAGACGAGCCGTCCCTATTGCTAACCCCTAACCCCTGATCCCTATTCCCTAACCCAGCAGCTCTCCCACCACGGCGTAGCTTTCGCTCAAGGCGGAGTCCAGCGCCTGCGGGTCTTTGCCGCCGGCCTCGGCCATATCCGCGCGCCCGCCGCCGGAGCCACCGACCTTCTGCGCCACCCGTCCCACGATCTTACCTGCCTGCACGCGGCCGGTCAGGTCCTTGGTCACGCCCACCACCAGCGCCACCTTGCCGTCGCTTACCGAGCCCAGCACCACCACGCCGGAGCCGATCTTGTGGCGCAGGTTGTCCATAAGCGTGCGCAGTTGCGGGCGCTCCAGGTTGTCGGCACGATGCGCCAGAACCTTGACACCTTTCACCTCGCGCACCTGCTGCTCGATGCCGGCCGCCGACGAGGCTGCCGATTTCATCCGCGCCTGCTCTAGTTCCTTGCGCAGCCGCTTGATCTCGTCTTCCTTGCGCTCGATCTCCAGCCGCAGCGCCTCGGCCGGCGAGCTCTCCGAGCGCCCCACCAGGGTGGAGACCACGTTCTCCAGCTTGTGATCCACGCGGAAGTGCCGCAGCGAAGCCTCGCCCGCCACCGCCTCCAGCCGGCGCACGCCGCTGGAGACGCTGCCCTCCTTCAGCACCTTGATCAGCCCGATCTCGCCGGTGGCGCGCGTGTGCGTGCCCCCGCAGAGCTCGGTCGAGTAGTCGCCGACCTTGATGACCCTGACCCGCTCGCCGTACTTCTCGCCGAACAGCGCCATCGCCTTGTACTCGTTCACGGCGGTGTCGATAGGAACGTTCTCGATGGCCTCGACCGTGTCGTTGCGCAGCACCTCGCGGTTGGCGATGTCCTCGATGTCCTGCAGCTCTTCGTCTTCCACTCCGGCAAAGTGCGAGAAGTCGAAGCGCAGGTGCGTAGGATCAACCAGCGACCCCGCCTGCTTGACATGAGTGCCGAGCACGCTGCGCAGCGCCGCATGCAGCAGGTGGGTGGCCGTGTGATGGCGCATGGTGGCCTCGCGCAGCTCGCGGTCGACGACGGCATCCACGCGGTCGCCCACCACTATGGGCTGCCGCGCAGTCACCTGGTGCGCGCGCACGCCCTGCACGGGATAGTGAACGCCGGTTACCTCGGCAAGCAGAGTGTTGTGATCACCCGCATAGAGCCAGCCCTTGTCGCCGACCTGCCCGCCCGCCTCGGCGTAAAAGGGCGTATGGTCGAGCACGATCTCGCCCTGCTCGCCCGGCTTGAGCTGCTGCACGCCCTGCTGGTCGCGGATGATGGCCAGCACCTCGCATCCCTGCGATTCGGTTTGCCGGTAGCCCTCGAACACCGTCGCCGGCATCGTGCGAAAAACCGGAGAAGCAACTTCCTTGGCCCCGCCCTTCCACGAGGCCCGGGCGCGCTCGCGCTGTTCGGCCATGGCAAGGTCGAAGCTGGCTTGGTCGAACTGGATGCCTGCGTCGCGGCAGGCGTCCTGCATGAAGTCGAGTGGCAAACCAAAAGTGTCGTATAACTTAAATGCTTCCTCGCCGGGGTAGGTAACCGGTTTACGAAAATCATCCCATGCTTGAAGAAGTGTGTTTTCGATGGACTCTCCACCGAATAAGGGCTGAAACCTCTTAACTATTTGGGCAATGTGAGTTCCCCTTCTAAATTCCTCGATTATGGTCTCGAAGTAATCTGAAGCTGCGAGTTCCAATACCCTCTGACCACTCCTATTCGGAAGCGTTCGCAATTCATTCCATGCGATTGTGGGAGCTTCAACTTGCGAAGTTGCTGGGAAATCCAGTTCATATTCTCCATATTGAATATGAACGTTCCCCTTCAATTCTGCAGATCCAGCAGGACTCAACCGTAACCTAACCTTTTCCTTACGATCGAGGTATGCTCTTTCGAGCAGGTCAATCACCTTGTCAAGATGGCGCAAACGGGCGGCAGCCAAGGCTTCGTCCAGCCTTCTGAGCCCGATATCGAGCGTGTGCGCGAAACGCGTCTCTTCCGCCTCGACTGTCCTCGCCACGCGCTCAGCCGATTCCTTCAGCTCCGGATATGCCTCCTGCATCTGGTCGCGCACGGCGAAGACCATCTGGTAGAGGAACGGCTTGTTCTGGCCGAGCAGCCGCCCATGGCGGATGGCGCGGCGAATGATCTTGCGTAGCACGTAGCCGCGTCCTTCGTTGGCTGGTAACACGCCGTCGGAGATCAGAAAGGTCGCTGCCCGAGCATGGTCGGCGATCACCCGCAGCGAGGCTGCGCTCTTCGATTTCGCCTCTTTCTCTTCTTCCTTTGCCAGCGAGACTCCGGTCAGCTCCGCCGCCCGCTTGATCAGCGGCTTGAACAGGTCGGTATCGTAGTTGGAGATCACTCCTTGCAGCACCGAGGTGACGCGCTCCAGTCCCGCGCCGGTATCAACGCATGGCTTGGGGAGCGGTGTCAGCTTGCCCTCGGCGTCGCGCACAAACTGCATGAAGACCAGGTTCCAGATCTCGACGTAGCGCCCGCACTCACAGGGAAACTTGCACTCACCGACGGCGCACTCGGGCTGCTGCTTGTCCGAGGCTTCGACGCCCATGTCGTAGTGCAGTTCACTGCAGGGGCCGCAAGGGCCGGTATCGCCCATGGCCCAGAAGTTGTCCTTCATCCCCATCTCGAAGATGCGCTCGGCGGGCAGGTACTGGAGCCAGTGCTGGTAGGCCTCGTCGTCGCGCGGAACGCCCTCTTCGCCGCGGAAGATGGTGGCGTAGAGGCGGTCCTTCGTCATGCCATACCACTGGGGCGAGGTGACCAGCTCCCAGGCGTAGGCGATGGCGTCTTTCTTGAAATAATCGCCGAAGGAGAAGTTCCCGAGCATCTCGAAGAACGTGTGGTGGCGATTGGTAAAGCCGACGTTCTCCAAATCGTTGTGCTTGCCGCCGGCGCGCACGCACTTCTGCGAGGTGGTGGCGCACGGGTAGTCGCGCTTCTCCAGCCCCAGAAACACGTCCTTGAACTGGTTCATGCCGGCGTTGGTGAACAGCAGGGTCGGATCGTTGGCCGGAACGAGCGAAGACGAGTGGACCTCGCGGTGCTTCTTCGAGATAAAGAAGTCCAGAAACATGCGACGAATGTCATTGCCGGAGGGCATAAGCTTGAAAGTTCCTCTGCGCCTGTGGCGGCGATGGAAAGGGAGCCTGAATCCTTGATTTTAGCATTGGTAATGCAATCG
>JBEKQR010000200.1:0-7883 GCA_049519515.1 Candidatus Korobacteraceae bacterium | reverse complement strand
CGGCCCGCACGGCCCCCGCGGCGACCAACGGCTCCGCCTTTGCCGCGGTGCGGTTCCAGACCATCAGCTCGAAACCGCCCTTGAGGATGTTCATGGCTAACGGTCTTCCCATCAACCCAAGCCCTATGAAGCCAACACGCATGATCGTTCTCCTTCCATCTTTATGCCACTAACTCCGCTCGAAATTTGCCGGGCTGCGCAGCGTTATGCGAACCAGCTCGCTGCGGCGCCACAGGCGCATGCGCGGCCCCCACGTGCCGGTTCCGCGGCAGACGATGACCGACATGTGATTCACCTCGTACCTTCCGCCGAGAAGCGGGTGAACACGCCGCACGATGTAATTGAACGGCCATATCTGGCCATTGTGGGTGTGGCCTGAGAGCATAAGTCCGGCTCCGGCCTGGGCTGCCCGCTCGGCCTCCCAAGGCGTGTGCGAAACCAGAATGGTTGCCGCGCCAGCCGGCCGGCCGGCGAGCGCCTGCGCCACGAAGTTGCCGTCGAGGCCGTTTCGGCGCCGCGCGGTTAAATCATCGACGCCTGCGATCAACAGCCCGGGACGCACCTCAGCCCACTCGTCACGCAGGACGCGAAAGCCGGCCTGCTGCAACAGCCATACCGATTGATCGAGCCCGCCATAGAATTCGTGGTTGCCGGTAACCGCCCACAGACCGAGCGGCGGAGAGAGGCGGCGCAGAAGCGGCAGGAATTCCGGGTGCGCCTGGCGATGCCCTTCCAGAATGTCGCCGCCGAAGACAACCAGGTCCGGACGTTCTCTTTCGATCTGGGCAACGCGCCCGGCCAGCCAACGCTCGCCGAGCAGGCTGTCAAGATGGAGGTCGGTGGCGAGAACAAGCACCGTGCCGTCGCTCTCGCGCGGCAGATTTGCCAGGCACACTTCATAGCTGCGGATAACCGGAGCGCGCCGGGCCTGCACGGCGGCAATCAGAGAAAGCGCCAGGCTGGCGATTATAGCCCAACCGCGAAGGGTTGGAGCGGCCCCGGGTAAAAGCAAGCCAAAGCCTGTGACGAGATCAGCAAATAACAGGCAGACGAACGAGAGGAACACAACCCCGACCCAATGCGCTCCTAAAATCTCAAGCGGCCGGGCGGCAGCACCGAAACCGAAGCGGTCGAGAAAGCGCGCCAGCACGTAGCTCATCCAAAGAATGACGGCTGCGGCAGCCAGAAGCCAGGTGGGCACGTGCCGGGCGACCACGGGAACGGAAGACACACGGTAGAAGACGTAGGCGTTCAGGCCGCTCCAGATTAGAAGGATTATTCTAAAGAACAACGCGTTTCTCCCTCGTGGCAACCAGAGCGGCGGAACTCATCCGCGGTGCCGTGCCGGTCAGACGCAATGTGCGTTGATCTATACCCCAAATAGTGTACGAGTTCTACAGACCGCGGTCCAAGCGTTCGACGCTCCAGCAGCATTTGGGGTAAGCTCTTCGCTAGCCACGCCAGAAAAGAGAACGGCGAATCGGAGGATCTGGCATGCCGGAGCCTGGGCTTGTCCTGCTTAACGGAAAAATCTGGACGGGGCAGCCCCATTCGTCTCACGGCAACAACGCCACTCCCGCATTTGCCGAGGCAGTTTCCGTGGCCAACGGAAGGTTTGTGGCAGCCGGCTCCAACCAGCAAATCAAGGCCAGTGCCGGCCGGAATACCAGGGTGATCGACCTGCGGGGATGCATGGCCATGCCGGGCTTCATCGACAGCCATGTCCATTTTATTTTTGGCAGCTTGCAGATTTCCCAGGTCGATTTGAAAAACGCGCCTGACGAAGCTGAATTCACCCGTCGTATCGCTCACAAGGCGAGGGCGCTCGGCCCGGGAAAATGGATTCTGGGCGGAAGCTGGGATGAAACCAATTGGCCCGGCGCAAAGCCGCCAACGCACTGGATGATCGATCCGGTCACGGCTGAAAACCCGGTGTGCGTCCAGCGTTCCGACGGGCACCAAGTGCTGGCCAACTCGCTGGCGCTGAAACTGGCAGGAATTACGAAGCATACGCCTGATCCGCCCGCCGGCGTCATTGTCCGCGACAGCAGCACGGGAGAACCAACAGGAATACTGAAGGACACCGCCGTCGCGGCTGTCGAGAGAATGGTTCCCCGCCCGAGCCGGGAGGAGTTCGAGGCGACCTTCAGGGCTGGGTTGGCCGGGGCCGCGCGATGCGGAGTTACATCCGTCCATGATATGTACCTGGGCCGGTATTGGAGCCCTAACGGCAGCATGGCGGACCAGATCGAGTTGCTGCGCCGCGCGGAGGCGGAAGGGTGGCTGAGCTGCCGCTTCTACGTCCTGGCTCCGCTTGAAGACTGCCGGCAGTCGGAGCAAGCTGAAGTCCGTAACGCCTCCGGCAGCGGCTATCTGCGCCTGGGAGCGGTAAAGGGATTTGCCGATGGCTCAACCGGCTCGCGCACTGCCTGGATGCACGAGGATTTCACCGATCAGCCAGGGTACTTTGGCCTGTCTCGTTATTCCCGCGCTGACATGGAATCGATGGTAAGGAATGCGGATGCCGCAGGCCTACAGATCGCGGTCCATGCCATTGGAGACCGCGCCAACACGGAAATGCTCGACGTTTTCGAGAAAGTAGGCGGCGCGGGCGGCGCCGCGCGCCGGTTCCGCATAGAGCACGCGCAGCACGTGCGCCCGCGGGAGTTCGCCAGGTTCGCGCGGCTTGAAGTCGTTGCCTCGATGCAGCCGTATCATGCGGCCGATGATGGCCGCTGGTTGCAGGATCGCATTGGCCTCGAACGCTGCCGGACGAGCTTTGCCTGGCGGTCGATGCTGGATGCCGGCGTTCCACTGGCGTTCGGCACAGACTGGCCTATAGCGCCGCTCGATCCGCTGCTTGGCATTTGGGCCGCCGTCACCCGCCAGACACTCGACGGCAAGCACCCCGGCGGCTGGATTCCCGAGCAGCGGCTGACCTTGGAAGAAGCTCTGCGCGCCTACACTCAGGGAGGCGCCTATGCCGAGTTTCAGGAGAACAATAAAGGAGAGATCGCCGCCGGCAAGCTGGCCGATATGGTCGTGCTTTCGGCTGATCTTTTCGGCATTCCCGCCAACCAAATCAGAGACGAAAGAGTGATATTGACCATTGTCGGAGGCAAGGTGGTGTACGAAGAATCCCATGACACCGTCAACATTTAAAAGCTTCCGATGATGGTATTGCAGCTCGGCCTCAGAGGCGGTACCCTTCCTTTTCCTGCGCCTGAATTGCGTCCACGATCACTCGATCACCCGCGTGAGATGCGGCGATTCGCAATGCCATGACATGTTGCTGCTCATTCCCAACTGTTCCCATCAGGACTATCGAGTTGTCGTATACAGTCACGTCCACGACCGAATCGGCAAGCACGGGCTCGGTGCTGAGATCCTTCTGTATCTGCTGCTGGATATTCTGATTCGCTTCTGGGGAAGGCGCCGGTACGTCGGGCAGTGCCGGCGCTTGCTCCTGCGGCAGCTTCGGAGGCGCATTGTCCGGCGAATTATAAGGCGGAGAATCTTGCTGCTGCGCCATCAGCGATCCGGCAGCCAGCAGCAGCGCTCCGCAGAGTAGGCGCTTCATATTCCCTCACTTGAGTCTTATAGGTTTGATGCCTATAGGTGAACCATAGTTTTTATGTATATGTGAACCGCAGCTTGAAGTTCCCGCTGCCGGTAAGGCGCTCCTCGCTCCCTGGCGCACACCGCCCGGAGTACCCGGCGCGTGCTCTTGTGCGCATGGCTGCGGCTAAAACCCGCATTTTCACTGGTTCTAAACGGCATGGCTCACCCCCCATCGCACCAACAGAGGGCGCGATGGGGACCCCGGTAAAGCCATACCCCTTCAAAGAACCGGTTATGAAACAGCTTCGAGCATGGTCGCGGCCAGCGTCCATCACGCGGCTGGTCCAGCCGGTTCCGCAGCCACCGTTTAACCTGTATATTATTTCGCGAGGATTCAATACACCTGTTACGCGGCCCATGGAGGCCGGGAGATTGACATGCCGCTTCTATTGACGAAAGACGACGTGGTCCGCGTGCTCGACATGCGGGACTGCATAGACGTGGTCGAGAAGGCGTTCGCCGAGTTGGCGTCGGGCACCGCGGTGCTGCCGCTCAGAATCGGAATTGCTCCGCCCGACGGCATATCCCTGTACATGCCCGCTTATCTCAAGCAGATGGGAGCGCTGGCTTGCAAGGTGGTGACCGTGTACAAGAACAATCCCGCGCGGCACAAGCTGCCGACCACGATCGGCAAGGTGCTGCTGCAGGATCCGGCCACCGGCGAAGTGATCTGCATCATGGACGGTGGCTACCTGACGGCGGTCCGGACCGGCGCCGTCAGCGGGGTGGCCACAAAGTACCTTGCCCGGACCGGCAAGGGCCAGGTGGCGGGGATTCTTGGAGCCGGCGTGCAGGCCAAGATGCAACTGTGGGCGATGGCGACAGTCAGAGAACTGTCGCGGGCGCATGTATACGATGTGTCCGCTGACGCGTCATCCGCATTCATCCGGGAGATGAGCGCCAAGCTCGGAATCGAGATCAGGCCGGCCGATTCGCCGGTGCAGATACTGGCGGAAGCCGATATCATCTGCGCGGCAACATCGTCCTCAACTCCGTTATTCGACGGCTCCCTGGTGAGGCCCGGGACGCACATCAACGGAATCGGAAGCCACTCGCCGAAGGCGCGCGAACTGGACACGGCCATTATCCGGCGCTCCAAGGTGATTGCCGATTCGCTGGAAGCGTGTTTGAAAGAGGCTGGCGACATCATGATCCCGCTCGAAGAGGGAGCCATATCGCAGGCGCATATTCACGCCGAGCTGGGAGAGATAGTTCTCGGCCGCAAACCGGCGCGGGCCAGCGCCCAGGAGATTACCCTGTTCAAGTCCAACGGACTGGCTATTCAGGACGCGGCGGCCGCCAAACTCGTCTACGACAGGGCGCGGCAGGCGGGGATTGGGCAGGACGTGGCCCTGTGAGCCCGCGCGGGGCGCGGCGGTCCCTTGACCGAGCCTGCCTGGCTAATAGGTGATCATCACCTTCATGGCCTTGGCTTTTTCGTGCTCCGATATCCGGATCGCTTCATGGATCTGCGACAGCGGGAAGCGGTGGGTGATCACCGGATTCAGATCCACCCTGCCCTGGCTGAGGAGCATCAGGGCGCGCTCCAGGGCGTCGAAAGGAATGCCGCGCGAGCCCAGCATCGACATCTCCTTTTCCTTGAAGGTGGTCACCGGAAACTCCGAAAGGTTCTGGGCGTTGGTGCCCATGATGACGACGGTGCCACGGGGCCGCGTGATCTCGACGGCGAGAAAGACCGTCCTGGCCGCGGTGATGCCAACCGTCTCGACGGCCACGTCCACGCCCCATCCGTTGGTGACCTGGCGAACCACCTGCGCCATGTCTTCTTCGGCGGTGCAGACCACCCGGTCGGCGCCCATCTTTTTAGCGATCTCCAGGCGGCTCTTGTAAACATCGGAGATGATGACGTAGCAGCCGGCGGCATGGGCGCAGGCCAGCACATCCATCCCCACCGGGCCGGCGCCGATGATGGCGACCACGTCGCCGGCGCCCGCCTTGGCCTTCAGGCGAATGGCGTTGTATCCCACCGCCAGGGTTTCGCCGATTGCGCCCACCTCGAAGCCGATGTTCTCGGGCAGCCGCAGCACGTTGCGCTCCGGAGCCTTCATGTATTCGCCCATGCCGCCATCGGTGCTGAAGCCGATGGAGCTGCCCGCCTGGCAGTGGTTCAGGTGACCGTGGCGGCAGGCCCAGCATTGGCCGCACTGGATCTCCATGGTGGCCGTCACCCGCGTGCCCACCGCGAACTTCTTTGCCTTGGCGCCGGTGCGGCAGACGATGCCGGAGAACTCGTGTCCCAGGATGCGCGGATAGGTGGCGCGCGGATGGCCGCCGTGCAGCGCCAGCACGTCGGAGCCGCAGACGCCGCAGGCCTTGACCTGAATCAGAACTTCATCATCGGCGATCTCCGGGACCGGCACCTCTTCCAATGTCAGGCACTCCGGCCGGTGCAGCACGGCAGCCTTCATCGTCTTCGGGATGTTCATTGTTCCGTGTCCTTTTTTCTTTTTTGCTCGTGCCGCCACAGCGGAGCAGGGACCAACTACCCCACCCTAGTCGCAAAAGCGGCGACTAGGATGGGGCACCCAATACTCCGATTACGGCTTGACCATGCCTAGCCACGGAATGCCAACCCCGAGCAGCAGGCCGAGGAAGATCATTCCGAAGATGAATCCTTTCACCCAGAAATCCTTGCGCTCGATGTAGCCGCTGGCGTAGTAGTCCGGGGCGGCGCCGCAGGCGTACGGGGTGATGATCCCCATCAGACCCAGCGCGTACAGCATCAGCAGAGAGAATGTCCGCACGGGCATGCCTGGGATCGCTATTCCCGCCGCCAGGATCATGGGCATGGTGCCCACCGCCTGCGCGGTCAGGTTGGCAAACATGTAGTGAATGAAGAAGTAGAGCGCCACCATCCCGGCCATGGCGGCCATTGGCGATACTCCCTTCAGATAGGTGGCGGTTACGTTGGCAACCCAGCCGATGAATCCGACTCTGGCCAAGCCGTCCGCCAGCGCCACCAGGGTGGCGAACCACATGAGGACGTTCCAGGCGGGCTTGTTGCCGAGGACATCGTCCCAGGTGACGATGCGGGTCACGACCATCAATCCGACCACCAGTATGGCGACGGTGGAGGCGTCCGCGATGTCTCTTCCAAAAATCCACATGATCAGCGCCATGGTGACCAGCAGCGCCATGCCGATTTCCTTTTTCGAAATCTTGCCCATGGCAAGCAGTTCATTGGCAGCCCAGCTGGATACCTCCTTGCTGGTCTTTATCTCAGGCGGATAGATCTTGTAGATCAGCCATGGAAGCGTGGCCATCAGAAACACTCCGATAGGCAGGAAGCCATAGGCCCACTGGCTCCAGGTGACTTCCACCTTGGCGATCTTCTTGACCAGCTCGATGCACAACAGGTTGGTGGCCACGGCGGTCATGAACATGGACCCGGTCACGCAGGTCGAGGCCAGCGCCGTCCACATCACGTAGGAGCCGATCTTGCGCGCGCTCGGTCCGGGATAGGAGTCGTACAACGGCGGGATGTTGCGGATAATCGGGAAAATGGTCCCGGCGCTGCGGGCGGTGTTGGACGGGGTCACCGGGGCGAGGATGAGATCGGAGAGCATGATGGCGTAGCCGAGGCCGAGCGTCTTCGACCCCAAGGCTTTGACCAGGCCCAAGGCGATCCGCCGGCCCAGGCCGGTCTTCTCATAGCCTATGGCGAACATGAAAGCGGCAAAGATCAGCCAGACGGTGGTGTTGGAAAAACCGCTCAGTCCCCAGGCGATGGCTGCTCCAGGCTTGCGTTCAACCAATCCGAGAATGGTTGCCAGGCCGACTCCTACCAGTGGAATCACCCCGGCGGGGATCGGCTCGAGGATCACACCGACCATGACCGCGGCGAAGAGCGCAAAGAAACACCAGGCACTGAATTTGAGACCCGCCGGAACGGGGATAAGCAGAATAACGATTCCGGTGATGAAGGGTGCGAGATATTTCCATGCGCTCGAGAGCTTCCCTTTGGGCTCCGGAGTCGGTTTTGTTACAATGCTCGCCATCGATCCTCCTATGCCAGAAACAGCATTTGCCAATGCCGGAAAACAGCGTTTGCGGAAGACTATCGCGCCATACCTACTTTGTCTGCGCCTTGCCGGGGCGTTCGAACACACCGCCGCCCGGCTTACGCTACAGCAGACTGATCACAACAAAACCCGGCAGCGGTTCCTCGGCGGAAGCCTGTCCGGGCAAGCAGATGCCGCGCCGCATTTCTGAATTTGGCAGACCTTATATCACACCAGCCA
>JBEKQR010000199.1:0-7886 GCA_049519515.1 Candidatus Korobacteraceae bacterium | reverse complement strand
CGGGACTTTCTTGTCAGGAACGAGGCCGCGTTTAATTTTGGCGAAGGACAGGGTCATCGTTTGTGACCATTATGCGCCCGTTGTCGGCACTATCTCGATGGACCTGACCACCATCGACGTATCGCTCATTCCCGGCGTGGAGGTCGGAGATCAGGTGCTTTTGATTGGCCGTTCGGAGCACTGCAGCGTTACCGCGGAAGATCACGCACGATGGACCGGGACCATTCCTTACGAAATAACATGCGGCATTGCGCCCCGTGTACAGCGTATCTACAGCTAACGGCAACGTGGTGCTGTCGGTTGGCTAGGGGGCCGGCACACGTCATTTTGCCTGGCGCACAATGCGATGAGTTGCTTGCGTCGGAATAGCAGGTCACGGAACTGGCTGGTCCATGTCGGCTTTGGCGTGGCGTCAGATTTCTCTGTTGCGTTCCTCTATGGCTTTCGGTAGAGTTCACCTCCAGCAGAACGTAACTAACTAACTTGGTGGATTGCTAGGGGCCGCGTCGTCGACAGCCGCGCAAAGCGCGGCGGTGCCCTGACTATTGTACAGATCGGTTAAGGAATGATCGGGGCGCGGTAGCGGCTTCGGGTTTCGATCGGCACTTCCTCGCGTATGCGAGCAGTGCCATAGAGACCATCCATCGGGCGTCAGCAGGGAGAGCGCTTATGATGTCTTCCGCCTCAGTTACTTCCCCCGCCGGACCCGGCTACCCACAGCCCGGGAATTTGCGTTTACATCTTTGGGTATTCGCCATAGTGCTGGCGGCCGAGGGCATCGGCAACGTCAGCTTCTCCATAGGCATCGGCAAATTAGTGCTATTCCCGATGCTCTATGCCTTGCTGATGGGCGCCGTGATCAGCATTGCCAGCGTGCGCCTGCCGGATTCGATACGGGTGGGGGAACAGCTCCAGCGCCATGCCTCGGCCATGGTCCAGGTCTCGGTTCTCCTGCTGGTCGCCAAGCTGGCTTTGATCGTCGGGACCTCTATTCCCAAACTTCTCGACTCGGGATGGGCGCTGGCCTTCCAGGAGGTCGGGCATTTCCTCGGGACGGTCCTTTTTGCCTTGCCCATCGCACTGTTGCTCGGCGTCAAGCGGGAGGCGGTGGGCGCAACCTTTTCCATTGGACGCGAGCCCAGCCTGGCCATCATTGCCGAGAAGTATGGGCTCAGTTCGCCGGAGGGCCGTGGCGTGTTGGCCGAATACGTGACTGGCACGGTCATTGGCGCCCTGTTCATTGCGATGCTGGCAAGCGTGGTGAAGAGCATGGGGCTGTTGCATCCCGTCGCCCTCGCCATGGGCGCGGGGGTTGGCTCGGCTAGCATGATGGCCGCCGCGGCTGGCGCCATCGCGGTGGGACAGCCGGCCGATGTCGCCAAGGACGTCGCCGCCTTCGCCGCCGCCAGCAACCTGATTACCACCACCCTGGGGACCTACGTCACCCTGTTCGTCTCGCTGCCCTTCGCGAACATCGTCTATCGTTTCGCGGAGCCCGTGCTCGCGCCGAAGCACACGCGGGGCAAGCTTTCGGTCGAAGGGCCGTCAGACGGCGGCGCCGTCTCGCAGTCTTCCTCCCCGGTCAAGATCAGCCTGAGCTTCAAGGTGGTGTGCCTAGCGGTGACCGCCGTAGCTACCTTGGCGGGCAACTGGATCACTTACAAAACCGCCCCGCAGGCCGCCGTCCTGGGCATCATCGGGATTGCCTTGGTGGCGCTGATCAGCGACGCGATTGCTCACCTGGTTCCCTTCAAGATTCCGGTGGTTTGCTGGGTGGCTGCCGTAGGGATGCTGGCGACGGCGCCGATCGGGCCCTGGGCCGCGCCAATCGCCGCGATCACCGGGAAGGTCAACTTCATGGCGCTCACCACGCCCATCCTGGCCTACGCCGGGCTGTCGCTGGCCAAGGATATCCCGGCGTTCCGGCGGCTGGGGTGGCGGATTGTGGTGACCTCCTTGTTGGCCAGCACGGGAACATTTCTATTCGCCGCCATAATTGCACAGTTCCTGATGCACAAGTAATGTGCGCGAACGGGACGGAGAAATGACCAGCAACGAATTAAAGCAGCGCATCTTTGAAGCGATTGACCGCCGCAGTGGCGAGATCATCGCCATCGGCGAGTGCGTACGCCGCCATCCTGAACTCGGTTACAAGGAAGTCAAAACGGCTCGCCTGGTGGCGGAGACCTTCGAGCGGCTGGGGCTCCAGCCGCGCACCGGCCTAGCGCTGACCGGGGTTCGCGCCGATCTGCGCGGAGGCGCTGGGGATGGGCCAACGTTCGCGCTGCTGGGCGAACTCGATGCCCTGGTCGTCACCGGCCACCCCGAAGCTGATCCCACGACCGGCGTGGCGCACGCCTGCGGCCACAACGCCCAGATCGCCGGATTGCTGGGCGCGGCCATGGGCCTGGTCGAGAGCAGAGCGATGGAGCAGTTGGCCGGCTGCGTGGCGCTGTTCGCCGTGCCCGCCGAGGAGTACGTTGACATCGCCTGGCGCGCCGAGCAGGTGAAGGCCGGACGCATTGAGTTCTTCGGCGGCAAGCCCGAACTGCTTCGCCTTGGCCATCTCGACGATATCGACATGGCAATGATGATCCACATGACCTTCCGGCCGGAAGAGAAGAAGGCCGCGGTGCCCGTCTCTCACAATGGCTTTGTGGGCAAGACGGCCCGCTACGTGGGCAAGGCCTCCCATGCCGGCGGCACTCCTCACCTCGGCATCAATGCACTATACGCGGCCCATGTCGGCCTGGCGGCCATCAATGCCCTGCGTGAGACCTTCCGTGACGAGGACAGCATCAGGGTGCATCCCATCATCACCCAGGGCGGATCGCAGGTGAACGTCATCCCGGCCGACGTCCGCCTGGAGACCTACGTGCGCGGCAAAACGTTGGAGGCGATCGTGGATGCGGCGCGCAAGGTCGATCGCGCCCTGCGCGCCGGCGCGCTCGCACTCGGGGCAAAGGTTGAGATCGAGACCTGGCCGGGCTACATGCCGATGACCTGCGATCCGATTATGATCGAACATTTTCGCGGAAATGCGGCCGCCCTAGTGGGCGAGGAAAATTATGGCGAGAGCGGACATCAGACCGGCTCCACCGACATGGGAGACCTTTCGCAGGTCATGCCTGTCCTCCACCCCTACCTTGGCGGAGCCCGCGGCGCCGGGCACGGCCCAGACTACGAGATCGTGGACAAGCCTCTGGCCTATGTAACCATGGCCAAGATGCTGGCGGCGATGGCGGTGGATATGCTGAGCGATGGCGCCCAGCGGGGGCGCGAGGTCGTCGCCAAAGCAAAGCCGCCACTGACGCGGGAGGCGTATCTGAGTTTGCAGCGCGGTCTGGCGCGACGCGAGGTGTACGAGGGATAAAGCTCGTCGGCCCGAGTAACTAGGAGACACGATAATGAGCCAAGTTAAGATGTTACTTCGCGCACTAGCAGTAACACTAATGGCCTCTGCGATCCTAGCGGACGCGGCTTCCCAGCCGGCAGTCGAGGCCAAGCACGGCATGGTTGTTTCCTCCCAGCGTTACGCATCCGAGGCGGGCGTGCGCATTCTGCAGCAAGGCGGCAATGCGATCGACGCGGCGGTTGCTGTTGGATACGCGCTCGCCGTAGTGAATCCTTGCTGTGGCAACATCGGCGGCGGCGGCTTCATGACCATTCACCTTGCCGATGGACGTGACACCTTCATTAATTTCCGCGAGATGGCGCCTGCCGCCGCCAGGGAGCGGATGTACCTTGACCCGCAAGGCAATGCCATAAAGGATCTCAGCCTCTACGGTTATCTGGCTGCCGGTGTTCCAGGCACCGTCATGGGGCTCGATCGCGCTTTGACCAAGTACGGCAGGATGCAGCGCGCCAAAGTGATGGCTCCCGCGATCAGCCTTGCGCGTGTGGGATTCATCCTGAATCGCAGCGATACCGACATTCTCGATACCCAAGTCGACCGGCTCCGCAAAGATCCCGCGGCTGCGAAGATCTTCCTCCGAGCGGACGGCAAGCCATTCGAACCGGGAGACCGGCTCGTGCAGAAGGATCTGGCCTCCACGCTCGAGTTGATCGCCAAGCAGGGTCCCGACGCATTCTATAAAGGGCCAATTGCCAAAGCGGTAGAGGAAGCAAGCCAGGCTAATGGGGGCATCTTGACGGCCAAGGACTTCGCCAACTATACGGTAACTGAAGGGCCGCCCCTGACCTGCAACTACCGTGGTTATGTGCTGATCTCGTCGCCGCCGCCCAGTTCGGGCGGGACTACGATCTGCGAAGTCTTCAATATTCTTGAGGGCTATGACTTGAAAGCCCTGGGGTTCCGCTCGGCGCAGTCGGTCCATCTCATCACCGAGGCCATGCGCCACGCTTTCATGGACCGCAACACCTATCTCGGTGATCCGGCGTTCGTAAAGAACCCGCTTGACCGGCTACTCTCAAAAGAGTATGCGGCTGCCATCCGTGCCAAGATCGATCCGGAAAAGGCGACGGTATCCAAAGCCGTCCAGCCCGGTATTGAGCCGCACGAGAAAAGCGAGACAACGCACTATTCGGTGGTCGACAGCGAAGGCAATGCAGTCTCCGTCACGTACACAATCAATGGCTCCTTTGGAGCGACCGTGGTCGCGCCCGGCACAGGCTTTTTGCTCAACAACGAGATGGACGACTTCACAGTGAAGCCCGGAGTGCCGAACCTTTTCGGGCTGATCCAGGGCAAGGCGAACTCAGTCGCGCCCGGCAAAAGGCCGCTTTCCTCAATGTCGCCCACGTTGGTTACCAAAGACGGCAAGATCTTCCTTGTGGTCGGCAGCCCGGGTGGTCCGAGAATCATCACCATCACGCTGGAAACCATCATGAACATCATCGATTACGGCATGGCACCGCAGGAGGCGGTGGATGCGCCCCGGATACACCATCAGTGGCTTCCCGACGAGGTGTTCTATGAGCCTTATGGTCTTTCGCCAGACACGGTGAAGATTCTGCGCAGCATGGATTATAAGTTGACCGAACAGGCGCCATGGGGCGCGGCGGAACTCATTGAAATTGGCGCGATCAGGGCATCGGCGCGTGGTCCAAGTTCATCCGCCAACGACGCTGCTGTTTCGGGGAAGGTGCGCACCGGATTCATCTATGGAGCTAACGATAACCGCCGGCCAGCAGGCGCCGCAGTGGGCTACTAAACCACTAAAGGCAATGCGGCTGAATTGGCGCAGCTCCCCCGGTTGCGGACGAACCTCGAGGGTTGCCGTAGCCGAGGACCGCACAGCCAACCTGCTCAAGCCCACTTCAAGGGCTCGGACCGATTTGCCGATGAAGCCGGATGCGGTCGCAGGATCGCCGGCGAGGGCGGCGGCGATAGGAGATTGATCAATCATTGAGCTGTTATTTCGAACAGGAGTGGAGAGGAATGGGCAACACGAGAGCGCTGGTTGTTTTGACTCCCTATGAATCGAGGCGGGTCATCGCCAAGGCAGTCGCCAGGCTGCCGGCGGTCGAAAACGCGATGCAGAATGGATGGATCATCGTCAGCACCGGAACCAGCACCGGCTATGTCGCCGAGGAACTGCTTGGCGAAGCGATGGTGAAGGAGAATTTCATCTCCGGCCATATTACGGCCGGCGAGACCTGGGACACGCCAAAGAATCCCAACTATATTTTTCCGGTGGTACTGCACAAGGGAAAGCGCGCGTCGATGATACCCGAGGACGCGCTCAAAGAGTTCACGGCCGACGACGTCTTCGTCAAGGGCGCCAATGCGGTTGACCCGCAGTATCGGGCCGCGGTGTTTGCCGCCAGCGGGACCGGAGGAACGATGGGCTGGTCGATGGGAACGGTACTGGCCCGCGGCGCTCATCTGGTCATGCCGGTGGGCTTGGAGAAATTGATTGCCGATGTGCCGGCGGTGGCCAAGCATGCCGGCAACCGGTCTTTCAAATACGCCATGGGGTCGACGATCGGCATGGTGCCGGTAGTTACGGCGACGGTGGTCACCGAAATTCAGGCTTTCCAGCAGTTATTCGGAATCGAAGCCTACCATGCCGGCGCCGGTGGCATCGCCGGCTCGGAGGGCGCGATCGTCCTGATCCTGGAAGGGGAGGACGCCAAGGTTGCCAAGGCGTTTGAATTCGCCAAGAGCATCAAGGGCGAAAAGCCGCTGAACCGGCCTTACGGCATACCGGTGCAAGCCGGGGTGGAAAAGCCACTGAGTGCTAAGGCTGGAGCATAGTCGGTAGCCTCTCGAGTCGCCCGAAGCGGGATTGGATTGCCCGGCGAGCTGAGGAGCTCGCCGGCAGTCTAACTCGCGGACCGACCGCCGCGCGAGGCGGACCGGCCGATTCCGGCTGGGATATAGCTTTCCGGATTGCCGTCACTCATCAACTGACCCACGGCTGACTTCCCCGAACGCGACTTCGTACCTGTTGTAAGGCCCAGTTGAATAACTCGGGACACGACACATCTTCTTACCCTGATTCCAAGCTGTTCGATCTGCCCCAAGGTACGAGACAGGCTGCACGTCCGCCGGTTTACGAAGGGAACACCGCGCGGATTACCCGCAGAAGCGGCCCGGGATAGCTTCCAAGCCAGAGCAACAGGCCAGTAAGGGTTACGAGTACGACTTCTGCCGCTGTCGAAGTGCTTAGAGCAGGCGTTGCCGGCTCGGGCTCGGGTGTAGCGTACATCGCGGCAACAATTCGCAGGTAGTAGAAAAGGCCGATGACGCTGGTCACCACCAGGATAATGATAAGCGCCCACCGCGCCGAGGAAGCGCCCGCGCTCACGATATAGAACTTGCCGATAAATCCCGCCGTTACCGGAATGCCAGCCAGCGAAAGCAGCGTCACTGTAAAAACACCAGCCACAGCTGGGCGCCGCCAGAACAGGCCCTGGTAGTCCCCTATGCGATCGGCTTCCGCGTCGCCGCTGGAGAGCATGCTTACCACCCCGAACGCGCCCAGGGTGGTGATGAAATAAGCAACCAAGTAGAACGTGACTGCCTCCACTACCAGGGCTCCGCCCGCCAGAAATGCCACCAGCAGGTATCCCAGGTGGGCGATGGAAGAATAGGCGAGAATGCGCTTGACGTTGTCCTGCAGTAGCGCCAGCAGGTTCCCCGCAATCATTGAGGCAATGGCGATGATGGTGAAAAACCAGAAAAACCTGCCGGTTGGCCCCTGCGCCCGAACGGTAGAAGTAGCGCAGCAGCAGCGCAAACACCGCGCCCTTGGAAACGGTGGCGATGAAGGCGGTCACCGGGGCGGGAGCGCCTTCATAGACATCCGGCGTCCACAGGTGAAACGGAACCACCGCCAGCTTGAAGCCAATGCCAATGGCGCGCCGCGCTGCTTCCTACATAGTCCGCAATGGCCCGGTTACGCAACAAGACCGCTGGGAGGAGGATCCGGGCTATTCGCCGTTCACACTAGCCGCAGAAATTGCGGCCCTGCTGGTTGCCGCCGACTTAGCTGAACTTCAAGGCGAACCGGCGACCGCCGCTTATCTGCGGGAGACCGCCGACGCCTGGAACGACAATATCGAGCGCTGGGTTAATGTGACTGGTTCCGATTTGGCCCGGCGGCACGGAGTCGCGATCTACGAGCTAATAGATGGCCAGTCTACTGAACTTTCTTGAAATTGGAGGTTTTCGCATCTACAAAATCATCTGGGTATTGAAGCTCTGTCCGAATAAGCAAGTGTGGCAGGCGTTTTCTAACCGCCTGCCACACGATTCCGCTTCGCGGCTTAAAAAGCTCGCTTAGCCTCCGCTTTGGTTTTCGTTGATGTAGCCCTGGTCCCGAGGCTCCCAGTAGGGATTCGTCGAGTAATCTGGTTGTTCGTTAATCATACTGCGCTGATGGCGGCTCGTATTGGCCTTGTCGCTTAATGCGACCGCC
>JBEKQR010000198.1:0-7894 GCA_049519515.1 Candidatus Korobacteraceae bacterium | reverse complement strand
ATGGATGGTGCGCACTCGCGGCATGCGCTCCTGCGCCTGCTGAAAATGGCTGATGGTGACAAAGTCCACCTGCGGCAGGTAGGAATAGAATTCGCTCAAGCTCTCGTCGTGAGGATGGTGGATGGTGTAAACGAAATGCGGGCCGTGAAACCTGGCGAAGCCAAGGCCGGGGGTATTGTTCAGATGAATGATATCGGCTTCATTCCAGCAATCGCGGATCGCCCAGGAGGAGTGGTTCAGGTCTTTGATGCTGGCGAGGACTTCGCCGCTGATCGGCCATTCCGAGCGCGGGTAAAGATAACGCAGCTCACAATCCGCGGTGGACTCCCCGTTGGCATAGAGGATGACCTTGAAGCCGCGTTTGCTCAGGCCTTCGGCCAGATGGGCGATGAACAACTCCGTGCCGCCATAGCGCTTCGGAGGCACGCCAATAAAGGGTGGCGCGATCAAAGCGATTTTCATTGAACCTCTTCGGGTGTAATTTCTGTTCTGCTTGAGGGCTTTGTGTGTTTTGATGCGGTGCAGCGCACGCCCGGTTATCCAGGCAGCACGGGTTAACTCAGGAAAAGCTGTCGGAAGGCGTAGCGCCGGCCTCAAGGCCGGCTGTAGGTGCGGAAGTCTCGTATGCACCCTGCGGATACAGCGGGCGGGCGTGGACGCCCCCCGGACAGCCGGTCCCGCACTGCGGGACCAGCGCTACATTAATTAAGCGATTGCTTCAATTAAGCGATTGCTTCGCGGCGTTCGTGGGCTGCGCTCCTGCCTGTGGCGGCCGACTCCACGGCGCGCTCGAACTGTCCGGCGCGCATGGCGTTGGTGTGCTCGGAGAGCACACGCTGCTGCGCGCGCAGGCCGATCTGCCGCAGTTCGTCATCGGCAGAGCCGCAGAGCCAGCAAGCGATCTCGTACCCGCCGGCGGGCAGCAGTATCTCTTTGCCCGGGGTAAAGAAATTCTCCAGCCCCGGCCAGTTGTCGGAGACGATGGTGGCAGCGCAAGCGGCCGCCTCGAAAAGGCGAACCGAAGGCGAGTATCCGGCCGCCACCATGTCGCGCCTGGTCACGTTCAAGGAGAGCCGCGAGGAAGAATAGAGGTGCGGGTGCCAGCGCGGATTCAGGTGCGCAATCCGCCTCACGTTGGCAGGCCACTCGTACTTCCTGGGATACTGCGAGCCGGCGACGATGAAGCTGCGCGACGGCAGTTGCTGCGCCGTCTGGCAAAGCATCGATTCCAGCTTCGGCTGCCGGTCGGCGGCATAGGTTCCCATGTAACTCATCTCGCAAATGTATCGTTTGGCGACAGGATGCTTGAAGTACTTCTCCGGATCGACGCTGCAGTAAAGCGGCAGGGCCGCGGGAGCGCCAAAGCGCTCCTCGATTTCCCGCAGCGTGGGGCCGCCGGTAAAGCTGAAGTACAGATCGAGGGCCGGAATCTGTTCGGCTTTGAGGTAGCTGGTGGCGCCGCGCTCGCGCAGGGCCGCCAGGGTGACAGGCGTGTCGATGTCGTAAAAGCTCTTGACCGGAACGCGCGAGAGCGCGAGCTCTTCCAGGGCGCGAATTCCATCCGGACAATAGGAGCCGACCATGGCCACGTCGCAGTCCTGCAACTCCCGCCGCACCGCTGGCAAAACCGCGTCCCAATCCTCGTATAGCTCTACCCGGCAGTAATCCGGGGCGGGCAGATCGCGGTTGTTGGCGTACCATTTCTGGTTACGCTCATAGAAGACAACGCGATGTCCCCTGGCATGGAGGGCCTTGGCCAGCGCGCGAAAGGTGGTGGCATGGCCGTTGCCCCACGACGAGGTGATGGAGAGTCCGAAGATAACGAGCTTGAATGAGCTGTCCATTTACTTCACGTAATTCTTTACAGCGGCTAAACGGGCGGCTGAAAAAGTCTCCGTAACGGCCAGGAACAGTCCCTCGCGGGCTGAAGCCCGCTCGGAATATTGATAATAAAAAGCCGTACGGCGCGGCTCAAGGCACCCCAGCAAGTCAAATGCGGACTTGCCGGGGACCCCGCGAAGCCGCGCCCCTTCAAAACAAGCCTGAAGTCTCGGGCTTCCACAACGAGCCCCTGACCACGCAAACACCGTCTACGAAACACGCTCCAAAAACTCCACCATGCCCGGATGCGGCAGAGCGGGAGCCAAAAGCAGTTCGTGCACCTGGCGCGCCCGCAAAGCGTAGGTGTGGTCCTTGAGCGCACGCTCGCGCATGCTGCTGCCGATCAGGCGGGCCTGGCGGCCATGGATGCCACGCAGGTAAACCACGACCTCCGCCGCGCTGGCCGCCACCAGCACCTCGCTGCCGGGCGTGAAAAAGCTCTCGATTCCGTTCCAGTGATCGGTGATCAGGCAGGCGCCCGCGCCTGCGGCTTCAAAGATTCGCGTGGGCGGCGAGAAGCCGGTCCTGGCCATCGACTCGCGGTTGATGTTCAGCACCATTCGCGCCGAGCAATTCAGAACGTTGTGCCGGCCGGTGCCGACGTGACCGATCCAACGGACATTAGCCGGCAGCGGCTTGCCGCCCCAGCCCTCGCCTCCGAGAATGAAGCTCATCTCTGGCGCCAGCTCGGCCGCGCGCAGGAAAAAATCTTCGACGCGCTTCTCGCGGTCCGGCAGGCGATTGCCTATGAACAGCAAATCACACTGCAAGGCAGGATCGGGTGCGGCCGGGTGATGAGTTTCCGGATCGAGACCGTTATAGACCGGATGGCAATTGCGCGCGCCCAGCTCGAGGTAGTGCCGCACCACCGGCGGCCCGCCGCCGTAGGTGAAGATGAAGTCGTATTTTGGGATCAGGGCGCGAAAGGGATCTGCCGCATGGCCCTCGACGCGAGCCAGGGTTGCGGGCGCATCGACATCCCAGAAGGCCACTCGCGTTCGCTGCGACCGGCACTCGATGACGCTGGCCTCCAACCGCTCATCTTCGGCCCCCACGCCGCTGTGTTTTACCACCAGGTCGGTCGCGGCCGCCTGGGCCAGCAGTTCATCAATGTCGTCCGGAGTGTGGTACACGAGCACTCTGGCGTACTCCACTTCTCGCAGATCACGGTTCTGCTGGCGGCCGTAGATGTCCGGCTCGGCGAAGGTGATCTCGTGTCCCAGGGCAGCCAGGTTCTTGTAAATTCCGCGATAGTAGGTAGCGGCCCCGTTCCAGTAGCAGGAGGTGATGCTCGATCCGAAGGCGAAGATATTCATTGCGCCAGCTCCTCGCAGATTTCCAGAAGCTGCGCCGCGCGGTGAGCGCAGGTGTGCCGCCTGCGAATGGTTTCCAGGCCATTGGCGGCGATTTGCGCCCGCGCCTGCTCGTCGCGCATCAGGCGTTGGACCTCGCCGGCCATTTGCCGGCCATCGGCCGCCAGCAGGTAATCCTGGCCAGAGCGAAACAGGTGTTCGACATCGTTCCAGGGAGAACAGAGCAGGGGAGTCCCACAAGCCAGCGCCTCGAAGACGCGGATGGTTGGTATTCCGCTCAGTCCGTTGGCGTACTGGCGCCTGGGCACGTGCAGCGCCAGGCAGCTCTGGCCATAGACGGCGGGCGCCGAGGCATTGGGCAGGTATCCGCGAAATTCGATTCCGGCCGTGTGCAGGATGTGGAGCGCGCTGTCGGGGTAGCGGACACCGTAACTCACGATTTTGCGCCCGGCGAGGACGGACGCGGGCCGCACCAGGAATTCCATCAGTTCCTTGGTGCGCTCCTCGTCTCCCCAGTTGCCGATCCAGACCAGGTCGTTGCTCTTTACCTCACCGGCCGGCTTGAAGACGGAGACGTCGGCGGCCTCGTGAAATGTCCAGGTGCGCTGGATGCCGAAGCCATCGTGATAGATTTTGCGGACGGCTTCGCCGAAGGCCAGCACGCCGTCGAACCAGTGCAACTGCAGCTTCAGGATCTCGTGGGCGCGGCTGTAGGCGCGGTGGTGGGTGTCATGGAAGAGCGCGCGGAAGCCCAGCTTCGGCTTGCTCCGCAGGATGGCGTTGGTGACCTCGGGGGCGTTCCACTCGTGAATGATGACGAACTCGGCCTCCGCCAGCTCCTGGTCCAGGAACTCCTCGAAGCGTTCGTCGCGCTGGTAGAAGCGGATGTCGAGCTCGGGATAAGTGTGGCGGAAATTGTCGATGGCCTGGATCGCGTTCTCGCCCTCCTCTTTCATCAGGTTGCTCAGCGACCAGCCGCCCAGTTCCTCATAACAGCGCACCTCGTGGCCCAGGCGCAGCAGCTCGCGCACCAGGCCGCGCAGAAAATGGGCGTTGCCATGATTCCAGTCGCTCACCCAGGAGTGGGCAAAGAAACGAAATTTGTAAGACTTCTTCATCGTCGCGCCGTTCATGCGGCAGCCTTGCCCGCGGGAATCATGGACCGATAGAGGGTCAGATACTCGTCAACCATGCGATCGGCCGTGAAGCGCTGGCGCGCCCGGTTGTACGCCAGGCTGGCATAGGTGAGCCGCAGGGTGCGGTCGGCATGCAGGCGCGCAATCGCCTGCGCCAGACTGGCGGCATCATTCTGCTGGAAGTAGTAGGCGGTGTGTCCCCAAAGCTCGCGGAATGAGGGAATATCGTTGGCAATCACCGCGCAGCGGGAAAAGGCGGCCTCCAGCGGCGCCAGCCCGAAGGGCTCATAGCGCGAGGTGGCGGCATAGATGCCCGCCTGGCTGTAGAGATAGCGGAGCTGGCCTTCGCTCTGCGGCCCGCGAAACTCTATTCCCGGCTCGTGGGCGGGCGCGGCGCGAGGAGCGCGCAGGCTCTCGTCCGCATGCTGCTCCTGGCCCACGATGCATACCGGCACCTCCGGCTTGAACTCGGTCAAAAGACTCACCTGCTTGCCTGCGTCCCAGATGCGCCCCACGGACAGGACCACATCCTGCTTGGCACAATGGGGATTGAACAGCGCCGGATTGCGCCCGTTGTAAATAACGGAGCGATTGGCCGGCACGCCGTAAAAGCGCTCCACGCACTGCAACATCCAGCGCGTCGGCGCCACCACCGCAGTGGCCCCGCGCAGCCCATCAGCAACCGTGTCGCGATACCATCGGACCCAATCATGTTGCGGAGGCTCGCTGCCGTTGACCGTCTCCCACCAGCTCATGACATCGCTGTGCGCCACCACCAGCTTGGGAACCGGCGTTGGCAGCGCCCCGTAACAGAACTGGTTTAGATGCAGAAAGTCGGGACGCGCCTCTTCGATCAGCGCCATCAGGAATTCGCTGGAGCTGTGAATGTCCTGCGGCGCCTCCTGCATCCACTCCAGGCGGAAGGCGGTGGGATGAAAGTCCACCCCGCGCAGCCCGTCGAGCCACTCCATCTGCTGGGGCGCGGGGATGTCGCCAAAGCTGACCAGGGTGACGCGCACGCCGCGGCGCGCCAGCCCGGTGACCAGCTCGCGGGCGTAGATCCAGACGCCGCCGACGGTATCGGCCGTGACCAGCACGTGCATGGCGGGCGCGTTCGTGTGTAAACCTCCACTCAACACAGCGGCTAAAGCCGCTTTACAATCGACGCTGCTATTCCCACGCCTAAACAGGCTTCGGGAAAAACCTCTGCGAGAGGCACCCCAGCAAACCAAATACGGGTTTGCTGGGGACCCCGCAAAGCCGCGCCCCTTCAAAACAATCGCCAGCTGACGTTTTTCCGCAGCCTGTAAAGGCGTGGACTTCCACAAATAAGCAATTGCAGATTCCAGATTGCGTTATTCCAAACCTGCAATCTTCAATCTGAAATCTTCTCAGGCCGTCAGCCCGAAGTCGCGCAATTCCCTTGCCGCCTGCTGCACGTTGTCGACCGCCGTCTGCTGCCGCAGCCACCCCGCCAGTTCCTGCATGCCAGCGGAGAAGCTTGTTCGCGGTTCGTAGCCCAGCAGGCGGCGGGCTTGCGAAATATCCGCGTAGCAGTGGCGGATGTCTCCCGCCCGAAACCTTCCCGTGATTTCGGCGGGAATGCGGATGCCCAACACCTGCTGCAACGCTTCCGCCACCTGGCTGATGGTAACCGCCTCGCCGGAGCCGATATTCAGCGCCTTGCCATCGGCGTGGTTGCGCTCCATCGCCAGCAGGTTGGCCCGGACGACGTCGTGGACACTGACGAAATCGCGCTTCTGCTCCCCGTCTTCAAAGATCATGGGCGCGTTGCCGTTGAGCAGGCGCGAGGCGAAGATCGCGGCCACGCCGGTATAGGGATTGGACAGCGCCTGGCGCGTACCGTAGATATTGAAGTAGCGCAGGGCCACCACCGGCACGCCGTAGGTCCGGCCGAACAGCAGCGCCATCTCTTCCTGGTCCTTCTTGGAAAGCGCGTAGATCGAGGTGCACTGCAGCGGCTTGGTTTCGGCGGTGGGCACGGGCTCGAGTGCCCGCCCGCAAGCCGGACAGCGCACCTCCCATGCCTTGGCGCGCAACTGTTTCAGCTCACGCGCCGCCGGCGCCATCTCGCCATGCTCGGAGCAGCCATACTGGCCCTCGCCGTAGATCGACATGGAAGAAGCCAGCACCAGCTTTTCCAGGTTCAGCTTGCGGTCGAGCACCGTCTGCAGCAGGTTGGCGGTGCCTTGCGTGTTGGCCGCCATGTAGTGCGCGATCTCGTACATCGACTGGCCAACGCCAACTGCCGCCGCCAGGTGAAAGATGACTTCCATGTCGCGCACGGCGCGGCCAACGGCCAGCGGATCGCGCATGTCGCCCTGCACCACCTCGACGTCGCGCCGCAGGTAGGAAGGCCGGCCGCCGGGATGGACCTGGGGAGTCAGGCTGTCAAATACGCGCACCTGATGGCCGGCGCAGACCAGCGCATCGACGGTGTGCGATCCCACGAAGCCGGCGCCGCCGGTCACCAGAACCCGTTTCCTCATTGCTCGCCGGCCCCCACCGGCGTCACTGCTCCCAAAGAAGGTTGGCTCCGCCGTTGCTGGGCCGAAGCCTCCGCCGGGCGGGCTGGGGCCAGGGGAGCGTAGCGGCCCACGGCCCAGGCAGTGAACTCGGCAAAATCTCCGGCATCCTTGGGCGGGCTGGTGTAATGCGGAGCCATGCCCAGGTGCTCCGGGGTGAAGCACAGGGTCAAAGTTGTCTCGAACTCGGCCAGGGCCTGCATCTGGCGGTCGAACCAGTTCTCGGAGTTCTGGCGAAACCAATCGGCCCAACTGATGCCGGTGCGCAGGTAGCGCACGCCCAGCCGGCGCAGCCACTCCATGGCTGAGTCGAGCCGGTGGTCTTCGTAGTGGAACCACTGGCAGATGCCCAGCTCCGGCGGAAAAAAGGAGGCGGCCGATTTGGCGCTGCCATCTTCGCGCACCAGGCCCATGTAGTAGTGCCGGTAGTAGGCGCTGCCCTCGGCCTCCTTGTGGCGGGTGGTCGCCGTCCAGGTGGCGGGCAGGTCGAAGAGGCTGTACCAATGTACGCGCTCGACCAGCGGCAGCAACAACTCGGCGCTCTTCTGCAACCCGAAAGCCTGCACCTCTTCGGCGCCGAACGAGGAGGCTCCGGCCTCGGAGACCCACACTGCCTTATCGCGCGCCACCGCCCGCACTTCCTCGATCTTTTTCGGCCACTCGTGAATGTTCCAGTGGTTCCAGTCGAGAGGAAAGCCATGAACCGCAATCACGTCGACGGCGTCGATCACCCCGTAGGAGTCCAGCAGCTTGACGAAGTTGGGATCGATGGGCGAGATCCCGCCAAGCACGATCTTCAGCTCGGGATTGATGCCGCGGATCACCGGCACCGCCCCCAGCACCATCTCGGCGAACAGTTTCCAATCGGGATCGAGCTTGAAGTCCCAATGCGACAGGTTATTGGGCTCGTTCCACAGCATTACTGCTTCGACCATGCGTATCCCTTAAATAAGTTTCGAGTTTCCAGTTTTGAGTTTCGAGCGTCGAGTTCAGGATGGAGCGCGGCTGCAATATTCAA
>JBEKQR010000197.1:0-7943 GCA_049519515.1 Candidatus Korobacteraceae bacterium | reverse complement strand
TCTCCGAGCTTGGCGGCGTAGCGCCGGCGCCGGTGGTCGCCAGTTTGCAGCAGGACTTCTTTACCTCGCACTTCGGCGTGCGCAACGTCGAGATCGTCGGCCCCCAGGTGGGCAAGCAGCTCCAGAAACAGGCCCTGCTGGCCACCTTGTATTCGCTGGCCGGAATGCTGGTTTACCTCTGGTTCCGCTTCGAGCTGATCTACGGCATGGCCGCCGTGGTGGCCTGCTTCCACGACACGATCATTACCGTGGGCTTCTTTTCCCTCATCAAGCAGGAAATCTCGCTGACGGTCATCGCCGCCATTCTGACCCTGGTCGGCTACTCGATGAACGACACCATCGTCGTCTTCGACCGCATTCGCGAGAACGTCAAGCTGTTGCGGCGCGAGAACCTGTCGGACATCGTCAACCGCAGCATCAACCAGACGCTGAGCCGGACGGTGCTGACCTCCGGGCTGACTTTCCTGACCGTCCTTTCGCTGTTCCTGTTCGGAGGCGAGGTGCTGCACGGTTTTTCGCTTGCCCTGGTAATCGGCATCATTATTGGCACCTATTCGTCGATTTTTATCGCTTCGCCCATGCTGGTGGCTTATCAGAATTGGCGCGGCAACAAGGCCAGAAGAGGCGTTTCCACCAAGGCAGCGGATACGACACGACGGGAAAAGGTGAAGGTAAAGGCCTGAGGCAACTCCAGGCTTGTGATCTAACCGGCTCTGAAGTTTCAAGTTTCGAGTTTCAAGCTACGGGTTAACCTGAAACTTGAAACTGGAAACTCGAAACTGGTATTTGTTCCGCGGCGGTAAAAATTCTCCGAAGCCGCCTCGCCATGCCGGATTTGCTATCTAATCAGGGCAGATCGTGCCTTATGTTGATGGGAGGCGGAGACTCCCATTCATGTTCGAAGACAGTCTTCTGGAGTCGGGCAAGCGATTCAAGACGCGGCGTCCGCTGACTACCGCGCTATCGTTTGTCCTCCAGAGCGTAGTTGTAGGAGTGCTGGTGGTAATTCCGCTATTCGTTCCGGAAGCCTTGCCGAAACAGCAGCTTACGACGTTCCTCGTGGCGCTGCCTCCGCCTCCGCCGGCGGCGCGACCGGCAGCCATAGTTCCGGCCAAAGTTCGCCAGGTTGTTAGTGAATTTGATAATGGCCGGTTACGCACTCCTACGGCAATTCCTCAGAAGATTGCCACCGTCAAGGACGAGGAAGCTCCGCCTCCTGTGCCTGCCGGGGGTGTTGAGGGTGGAGTCATTGGCGGGGTTCCCGGCGGGGTGTTGGGTGGAGTGCTGGGCGGCGTGCTGAACCTCCCGGCGCCGGTGCCCAAGGTGGCTGCGCCGGAGAAGTTGCGCGTTTCCTCCGGGGTGGCCGCCGGCAACCTGATTCACATTGTGCAGCCGCAGTATCCGCCGCTGGCCCGCCAGGCGCGCATCCAAGGAACTGTGAAGCTGCAGGCCGTCATCAGCAAAGACGGCAGCATCGAGAACTTGCGGGTAGTCAGCGGGCATAAAATGCTGGCCCAGGCCGCTCTCGAGGCGGTAAAGCAATGGCGCTATAAGCCCTATTACCTCAACGGTGAACCTTGCGAGGTTGAATTCGAGATAAATGTCGAGTTCAAGCTCTCCGGCGGTTAACAGGCTCCGGAAAAACACGCCCCAGCCCGGGGGTACCCAGTCCCGCTTGGCGGGACCGCTGTAGCGGTTGCTGGGGGTGAGAAGCCGCGAGCGAGGCGCTAAATAATACGGGTACTATAAGATGGTTGCATACGAGCTTGCAGCCGGCTTTTACAGACTTGTTTTTTCCGTAGCCCTTTAGAATCGGCAAAAAGCTGCATCTAATTGGGCAGGAGCTCAGGCCGTCATTGCTTCCGAACATCGGGCTTGTCCCGGTTGCGGAGCTTGGAGGGCGGCCTCGCAGGCCCCGGTCGATTCCGAAGAGGCGAGACATCGATGGTCTCGCCGGGTTTTTATAAGTTCGGCAGCAGTTCGAAAGAGTTCTCAGGAGGAACACCGTCCAATGCTTTTCGCAAACCTCGCCACACTTGTTCTCAGCAACGCGCCGGCGCTGGCCGCCGCCTTCCAGGAAGCCCCGGGGATAGGCTGGGACCCCATCTCGATCTGGAAGCAGATGGGAATCCTGGCCAAGATTGTGGTTGTTGTCCTGTTCATCATGTCGGGATGGTCGATCGGCATCATGATCGACCGGGCCATGGCCTATGGCGCCGCCCGCAAGCAGTCGCGCATGTTCGCCCCGCAAGTCGCCGGCGCTCTGCGCGAAGGCAAGATCGACGAGGCCATCAAGGTTGCCGAGCGCAACAAGAAGAGCCACCTGGCCAAGGTCGTCACCGCCGGCTTGCAGGAATTCAGGGTTCACAACCCCAGCGACGGCGAGCAGATTGAGGCCTCGCGGCGCGCCCTGGACCGGGCCGAGGCGATTGTCCATGCCGAGCTGAAGCGCGGACTGGGCGGCCTGGCCACCATCGGCTCTACGGCGCCGTTCGTCGGCCTGTTCGGCACCGTGGTCGGCATCATCAACGCCTTCCGTGGCATTTCGGAGTCAAAGGCCACCGGCTTAGGCGCCGTGGCCGGCGGAATTTCCGAAGCCCTGGCGACCACTGCCATCGGACTGTTCGTGGCTATTCCCGCAGTATGGATGTTCAACTACTTCACCAACCGGGTGGAAGCTTTCGACGTGGAGATGGACAACAGCTCCAGCGAACTGATCGATTACTTCCTGAAGCAGCGTAACCTGGTGCGCAAGTAATTGAAGCCATAGCGGTTTTGAGACGAGCGCCAGGGGCCCGCGCCGCCTGGCCGCCGCCAACTCGGAACCGCCGTGGGTAGCGGAGGCAGAAGCATGGCACAACAAAGCTGGAGACGCAGCCTGGAGGTCACCTCCGACATCAACGTCACCCCCATGGTCGACGTGATGCTGGTGCTGCTGATCATCTTCATGGTCATCACCCCCATGCTGCAAAGGACCGTCAGCGTGGACCTGGCCAAGACCGAGCACCCGGTGCAAATGCCCGACGCCGATAAGGAAGATTCGTTGCTGGTGGCGGTCATGCGCGACGGTTCCATCTTCTTCGGCGCCGACAAGGTAAGCCCGGAGGTCTTGACCGACAAAGTGAAAGACCGGCTGGCCAACCGCGCCGACAAGCGCGTCTTCATCAAGGCTGACGCGCGCGCCAAGTACGGCGCCGTGGTGGAAGTGGTGGACAATGTCCGTTCCGGCGGAGTCGATGAACTCGGACTGCTGACCGAGCAGCGTACCCAGGGCTCCTTTGCTCCGCTTCCGGCTAGCGCCGCCGGCGGCGCTCCCGACGAGCAGAAGAAGAACCCGGAGCAGAAGTAGAGGTCTCCGGCGAATTCCGCTTTTGAATTCGCTGGGGTAAAAGTAGAGGTCTCCGGCGAATTTCGCTTTTGAATTCGCCTGGACCAGGTAGAGCGAGGCATTTATGGCAATGGGAGTTGGCAGTAAACATGGCGGTCCCTCCGCCGACATCAACGTCACGCCGCTGATCGACGTGCTGCTGGTGTTGCTCATCATCTTCATGGTGATTACGCCCTTCACCTCCAAGGGCCTGGACGCGCTGGTCCCGCAGCCGCCCAAAAACCAGCAGCAGACGCCGCCTCCGACCGATCGCACCATCGTGGTGCAGGTGCTGCGCAACGCCGACGGCCAGCCGTCGTTCAAGATTAACCAGGAGGACGTCCCCTTCGACAATCTGGAAAGCCGCCTGCGCGATATCTTTGCCACCCGCTCCGAGAAGGTGATGTTCGTCAAAGGCGACACCGAGCTGCCTTTCGCCGACATCGCCCAGGTGATTGACCGCGCCCACGCCGCCGGCGTGGACAAAGTCGGACTGATTACCGCCAAAATCGAAGCCGGCCAGTAGCTCCAGCCACCTCGGCAATCACATCAAGAAATCGGGTGCCCTACCCTGTCTTTGGGTGCCCCATCCTGTCTTTGGGTGCCCCACATCTGCGTCGTGGACGTGCCCCACATCTGCCGTAGTCAGCAGATGTGGGTCGCATTACTAAGGTTTTCATCGCTTTCAACCAGCCATACCGAAAATCTTGGTTGCTGGGGTAAACTCGTTTGTGAGTGATCCCTATTCGGGCAAGGTGGTTGGCAAATGAACAGAGGCGTGCAAGCGTTAGCCTGCCTGGCGGTTCTGCTGGCCGTGTTTTCGGCTGCCGGTTGCGCCAAGCTGAAGGCGCGCGACCAGTTGAACAAAGGCGTCCAGTCCTTCAAGAACTCGCGCTACGAGGAAGCCATCGAGCACTTCAAGAACGCCGCCTCGCTCGACCCGGAACTGGTAAACGCCCGGCTTTATCTGGCTACCGCTTACGCCAAGCTGTACGTTCCCGGCGCGGACACGGAGGAGAACAAGCGCATGGCGTACTCCGCCATCGAGGAGTACAAGCGGGCTCTGACCCAGGACCCCGGGAACATGAATGCCATCAAGAGCATTGCCAGACTCTACTTGCAGACAAATAACCTCGAGCAGGCCAAGCAGTACTATCAGCAGGCCGCCACCGTCGCTCCCAATGATCCCGACAACTTCCAGGCCATCGCGGCCATTGACTGGAACACGGCGTACATCTTCCGCCAGGAGCAGCGCCATAAGCTGGGGCTGAAACCCACCGATCAGCTCAAGGACAAGCACGCCTGCGCGGTGGTCAAGGCCGCCAACGACGGGCCGGTCAACGAGGGCATAAAGATGCTGCAGAAGGCCCTCCAGATCAGGTCCGACTACGAAGACGCCATGAACTACATGAGCCTGCTTTATCTCGAGCGGGCTGATTACCAATGCGACAACCCTGGCGCCCGCGCCGCCGATACCAAATCGGCAATAGAGTGGAAGGGAAAGGCGTTGGCGATCGGAAACGCTAAGCTCAAGAAGCAACAGGAAGCCGCCGCCGCATCTACCGACCAGAAAAAGCAGTAGCGGGACTCTTCCTCCCGGCTCCGCTTTGGGTGGCCCATCAAGCTTTAAGCTTTTTACCTTGAAAAACTAATCAGCATTAAACCTTAAATTTTAGACTTGCCCCACTCCCCTGTTCTACGCTAGCCTCTCCTGCGTGGGGTTATTATCGCCTTTCTGATTTGCTTCCTGGGCAAGTTCGCGAAGCAATCTTTTGCGTGTAGTGACGCCGGTGGAGATGCCGGCGGGCCGGGGGCCACGAAGTTTGCTATGGCATTTGCCTGATGGGGTGAGTCCATGTTCCGGCGAATCCTGATTGCCAATCGCGGTGAGATTGCGGTGCGCGTCGCCCATGCCTGTCGCGAGATGGGAATCGAATCGGTGGCGGTTTTCTCCGACGCTGACCGCCGGGCGCTGCACGTCAGCAAAGCGGACTATGCCTATCACATCGGTCCCTCCCAGGCCAGCCAGTCATACCTGAACATGGAGAAGATCCTGGAGGTGGCGCGCATCAGCCGTGCCGACGCCATTCATCCCGGCTACGGCTTTCTCTCGGAAAACGCCGAGTTTGCCCTGGCCTGCGAGCGTCAGGGAATCAAGTTCATCGGTCCCAGCGCCCGCGCCATGGAGATGATGGGATCCAAGACGCGTGCCCGCCAGACCATGAAGCAGGCCGGCGTGCCTCTGGTGCCGGGCTCGGAGCGCGGCCTGGAGACGGTCGAGCAGGCCCTCGCGTTCGCCGAACAGATCGGCTATCCGGTGATGCTTAAGGCCGCCTCCGGCGGGGGCGGCAAGGGAATGCGCATGGCCGGCACGCCCGAGGGACTTCGTTCTGCCTTTGACGTGGCCCGCTCCGAGGCGCTGCGCGCCTTCGGCGACAGCGAGGTCTATATCGAGAAGCTGATCGAGAACCCGCGCCACGTCGAAGTGCAGATCATGGCCGACGAGCACGGCAACGTCATTCACCTGGGCGAGCGCGAGTGCTCCATCCAGCGCCGCCATCAGAAGGTCCTGGAGGAGTCGCCGTCGCCCATCGTCGATCCCGAAATGCGCGAGCGCATGGGCGAAATTGCCGTGCGCGTGGCCAAGGTCGCCGGTTACACCAATGCCGGCACCGTGGAATTCCTGGTCGATGAGAAGCGCAATTTCTATTTCCTGGAGATGAACACCCGGCTGCAGGTAGAGCACCCGGTCACCGAGCTGGTCACCGGCCTTGACCTGGTGCAGCTGCAGTTCAGGATTGCCGCCGGCGAGAAACTGCCGTTGCGGCAGGAAGAGGTTCGTCTCCGCGGTCACGCCATCGAGTGCCGCATCTATGCCGAAGACCCGGACAACAACTACTTCCCTTCTCCCGGCCGCATCACCCGCATAATTGCCGCCTCCGGTCCCGGCATCCGGCGCGATAACGGCATCTACGAGGGCTGGGTCGTCCCCATGGAATACGATCCCTTGCTCTCCAAGCTGAGCGCCTACGGCCTGACGCGCATGGAAGCCATCAACCGCATGCGCCGCATTCTGGGAGACATTTTCATCGGCGGCATCAAGACCAATATCGGACTGTTCCGCCGCGTGCTGCTCGATCCCGAGTTCCAGGCAGGCAACTTCAATACCGGCTTTCTCGACCGGCTGCTCGCCGACCACAAGCCGCCGGACGAAGCTGCGCGCAGAAGCATTCCCATTGCCGCCATCTCGGCGGCCTTGTTCGCCCAGGCGCCCAACCAGGGCGCGCCGGAGCAGCGTAGCAATGGAGCCAATGGAGCGAACGGCGCCAACGGCGGAAATGGCCGTGCCCCGGCCAGCAATGCGCAGCCGAAACACGTCTTGAGCAACTGGAAAAAGCGCGCGCGCCAGGAAGCGTTGCGCTAGGGGAGTTTCAAGGTTTCAGAGTTTCAGAGTTTCAAGGTTTCAAGATTGGAAGATCGATCAAATGAAGAGCGAAACTTTGAAACCTTGAAACTTTGAAACCTTGGCGCAAGGAGAGGGGCAGATGACCTACGAGGTCCTGATCGACGGCACCCTGCACAGCGTGGAATTGGAGCAGCAGGGCGAGAGCTGGCTGTGCCGCGTGGACGGCCACGAGATGTCCGTCGATGCCGCCTTCACCGCCCGCGATGTCATTTCCATGCTGGTCGATAATCAGGCCTACGAGATCAAGCGCGAATACTCGATCCTGGGAGACAGCAATGTTCTGGTCGGCCCCGAACGCTTCGCCGCCCAGGTGCGCGATCCGCGCTCGCTGCGCAGCCGCCGCGCCGCGGCCAGCCTCAGCGAAGGCCCGCAGAAGATCATAGCCCCCATGCCGGGCAAGGTCATACGCATTCTGCTTGGCGAAAATTCCCAGGTCGAGGTCGGCCAGGGCATCCTGGTGGTGGAAGCCATGAAGATGCAGAACGAGATCAAGTCGCCCAAGAAAGGCCTGGTGCAGAAGGTCATGGTCACCGAGGGCGGCAACGTCAACGCCGGCGACACCATGGCGATTGTCGAGTGATTGCCGCTCGCGGTTATAGCAGTATCGCGAGTGGCCCCAGCTTCCGTGCAATTTCCTCGTCCAACATATCTCCGGGTGGCCCACTCAAGCCCTCTGTTGGCTTGGCGGGTTCTACCCACCCTTTTCGCCCGTCTTTGGCGAAGGGTGGGGTTGTTGTCTTTTCAGGCAAAGCATAGGCTTTCTGTGCTTCATGACGAACTACCCCACCCTACGCAAAAGCGGCGTAGGATGGGGCACCCGCTAGATAATTGTAATAAACGCATCACAACCCAGCCTGGCGCCCCATCTCCCGTGCCCGCCCTCGTGGCTTGACCCACGGAAATTCTGTCAAGTCCCTCCGAGACTCATGTTGTTGATTCCAATCCGCAAATCGCATGTCACAATTTCCCTCTGAATCTGTCAGACTGGAAGTATGGGGAAAGCGCGCTTATACGCCGCTATCGGCATTTCTGCGGTGCGCGGAAATTCCTGGCCGCTGCTTGCAAGGGCAATAATATACTTGACAAAATAACCGGCTTGGGCTATTCTGA
>JBEKQR010000196.1:0-7944 GCA_049519515.1 Candidatus Korobacteraceae bacterium | reverse complement strand
GCAACCGGGGTCCCCGGCAACGCAATGGTTGCGTTGCTGGGGTGGTGGAGCGAAGCATCCCCGCGGTCTGTCCCCGTACAGCGCCGTACCGGGCTCTTCTATAGAAAACCTTCTACTGTGCCTTTGTCACAAGCTGTAAGGGGATTCTTCGCTCCGCTCAGAATGACAACTGGAAGATGAGACTCAACGTCGGGGTTGCCATTGGTTACGCGAACTCGATCTGCGGCGTGGCTGCCAGCAGCGTGCGCGTGTAGGGATGCTGCGGCGCGCGCGTAATCTCGCCGACCGGGCCTATCTCCACGATTCTTCCCTGCTGCATGACGGCGATGCGCGTCGCCAGGTAGCGCACCACGGGCATGGAGTGCGAGATGAAGAGGTAGGTCAGTTTGAATTCGCGCTGCAGCCTGGCCAGCAGGTTGATGATCTGCGCGCCCACGCAGACGTCGAGCGCCGACACCGGCTCGTCGGCCACGATGAAGCGCGGCCGCAGCGCCAGGGCGCGGGCGATCACGATGCGCTGGCGCTGGCCGCCGCTGAATTCATGCGGGTAGCGCCAGCGAGCGCTTTCGTCCAGGCCCACGGCGCGCAGCAGCTCGGCGGCGCGGCCCATCCTCCCGGCTTTGCCGGGCGGCTCGCGGTGGATCAGCATGGGCTCGGCCAGCAGGTCGCCGACCAGCATGCGCGGGTCGAGCGAGCCGAACGGGTCCTGAAAAATGATCTGCATGTGGCGGCGGAGCGGGCGCAGCCGGCCCTGCGGCACCGCCGTAATCTCCTGGCCGGCGAAGTAGATTCTGCCCGCCGAGGGCTCGATCAGCCGCAGGATGAGCCTGCCCAGGGTGCTCTTGCCGGAGCCCGATTCGCCTACCAGGCCCAGCGTTTCTCCCTCCTCGATGTCGAGCGAAACATCGTCGACGGCGCGAAAGAGCTGTTCCCCGGCGCCAAACAAGGGGCTCCCGCGACGGTAAGTCTTGTAGAGATGTTCCAGAGTGACCAGTGGCACAGATCAAAGTATCACGGCCAGTCGGGTGGGTCAGCAAGTAGGCGCGCTGGGGAATGGCCCCACGCGGGGTCCCCGGCAAACGCCGTTGTTGCGTTTGCTGGGGTGGAGGTCAGCCCCAACAGCGGGGGCGGGACGTGGGGCACCCGTCTTCGTATAATTCGAGGAATTAGGATTGCAACTTCTCCGCCCGGCCCTGTATACTGCTGCCCCTTATGAAGGTAATCGTAATTATTCCCGCTGCCGGGCTGGGGACGCGGATGGCCTCATCCAGCGCGACCGCCCAAGGCAAGACCCGGAGCAAGCAATTCGTCGAGTTGGAAGGCGCTCCGATCCTGGTTCATACCATCCGCCGCTTCAGCCAGTTGGAGAGCATCAGCGAGATTTTCGTCGCCATGCGCAAGCCGGAGGCGGAGTTGTTCCGCAAGCAACTGGACGAGTACGGCCTGCGCGGCGCAATTCACCTGGTCGAAGGCGGCGAGCACCGGCAGCAGTCGGTGGCCAATGCTCTGACCGAGGTGCGCGCGGCGGCCGACGACATCGTGCTGGTGCACGACGCGGTGCGCCCCTTCGTCACTGCGGAAAGCATTGCCGCCGTGATCGCCGCCGTGGAAAAACACGGCGCGGCCATCGCCGGCGTTCCCGCGGTCGACACCATCAAGCAGGTGGAGCGCACCGCCGATGGCGCCATCATCACCACCACCATTCCGCGCGAGCTGATCGTGCAGGCGCAAACGCCGCAGGGAGCCCGCTTCGGGTTGCTGAAGCGCGCCTTCGACGATGCGGCGGCCGACGGCTTTCTGGGTACCGATGAAGCGGCGCTGCTGGAGCGCATCGGCCAGCCCGTGCATGTGGTCATGGGTTCGGTGCGCAACATCAAAATAACCTCGCCTTCGGACCTGGAGCTGGCCGGGTTCTTTATGTCGCTGCAGAAGCGGGGTAACGCTTGAGAATCGGCTACGGTTGGGACTCGCATGAATTCAAGGCCGGAATCCCGCTGAAGCTCGGCGGAGTCGCGCTGGCCCATGACAAGGGGCTGGCCGGGCACTCCGACGGCGACGTGCTGCTGCATGCGCTGACCGACGCCCTGCTGGGCGCCATCGCCGCCGGCGATATCGGCACGCTGTTTCCGCCCGGCGACCCGCAGTGGAAGGGCGCGGACTCGGCGATCTTCATCGAGGAGGCCATGCGCCAGGTGGAAGGCGCCGGATACGCGGTGGTAAACGCCGATAGCACGCTGATTCTGGCGGCGCCCAAGATCGCGCCGCACGCCCGGCGAATCCGGCAGCGGGTGGCCGAACTGCTCAAGGTGGACATAACCTGCGTCGGGGTCAAGGCCAAGACTCCCGAGGGCATGGGCACCGACAACGCCGCCATCGCGCACGCCGTGGTGCTGCTGCAGAGGCGGGGCGACGACGAGCAGCTTGGGGTTCTGGAGGCCGCCGAAGAACTACCGCAAGCCGTAGTGGATGAAACCGTGGAAGAGGTGCTTGAGTCGGTTCCGGAAGAGCCGCTCAAGCGGCGGCGCTGACGGGCAGGGGATTCAGGGAGACGATGGAAGCGTTCATCATCATCGCGGTCGTTCTTGTTTGTGTTTTGTTGATCCGCCTGGACCCGGCGCGCATGATTGTGCCGACCTGAGCAGTCATGAGCCGAGGTTCGGCTCCCTACCCATCAAACGCAAAAACGGCGCTTGCCGGGGACCCCAAGCAAGAAATCAGCCCACACCTAAATCCCAAAAAGGATTGAAGGCGAACGGCTACGAAGACCCGCATCTGCTAACTGCGGCAGATGTGGGGCACGCGTTTCACGTCGCTCGCAGGAGCAGCACCGGCACGTCAACGTTGTGCTGCACGTGATGCGCCGTCTGTCCCAGGAACAGGTCCTTCAGGAACTTATGGCCATGAGTGCTCATGGCGATCAGGTCGCATCCCTTCTCTTCCACCCAGCGCACGATCTCCTTGGAAGGCTCGCCGTAGGCCAGCTCGGCCTCGGCGGTCAGGCCCAGGGACTGAAACTCGGCCCGGACTCCCTCCAGGTATCTGGTATCTTCCCTGATCTCGGGACTGACGGCGTTGGGTCCATAGGTGCGTGCCGCCCAGCCGTCGGCCACGTGCAACAGCACCACCCGGCTGCGCATGAACCTGGCCAGTTCCTTGACGTGCTCAATGATTGCCCGATCCGTGGGCGTGGCATCCAGCGTCACTAGGATTTTGTTGTACATGGCTGCTCCACCCCAACAGACGAAAAACGCGTCTGTTGGGGACCCCGGCTATTTCCGGCTGGCTTCATCCGCCAGCGATAACCGCCCAGGCCTGCTTGATCGAGTCGGGCAAACCATAGATGTCCATGGCCGTAATCAGCAGGGCGCTGCTCCAGCCGGTGATTATGAGGAACCAGCCGAGCCGCCACTTGCCCATATACTTGCGCGAACTGGTGAAGTGCAGCAAGGGAAACATGGCCAGCGGAAGCTGCAACGCCAATATCACCTGGCTGAGGGTCAGCAGATCAGTCACGCTGCTGTTGCCGCGCACGCCGATGATCACCACCGCCGGCAGTATAGCCAGCATGCGGGTGATCAGGCGCCGCAGCCAGGGCTTGATGCGCCAGTGCATGAAGCCTTCCATCACTACCTGTCCGGCCAAGGTGCCGGTAATGGTGCTGCTCTGGCCGCTGGCCAGCAGCGCCACGGCAAACAGAAGGCTGGCGGCGACTGTGCCCAGCAAGGGCGCCAGCGTCAGGTAGGCGAGGCGAATCCAGTCGCTGCTGCCGTTGAACTGGACGACCTCTCCGCCAGGCAGGGCTACGCTTTGCTTGCCAAAAAAGACCATGGCCGCCAGAACCATGATGGCCGCATTGACGAAGAAGGCGATGGTCAAAGACACGGCCGAATCGACGGTGTTGAACATTATCGCCTTGCGGATCGAAGGCTCATCCTTCTGGAACTTTCGCGACTGCACCAGCGCCGAGTGCAGGTACAGATTGTGGGGCATGACGGTGGCCCCGATAATGCCAATGCCTACATAGATCATGCCCGCCTGGCGAAACCCGGGCATGACCAGCGACCGCCCCATCTCGGCAAAGCTCGGCTGGATCTGCGGGATGACGAAAAGTTCTATGAAATAACAGCCGCCGATAGTGGCGATCAGCACGGAAACGACCGCCTCGATCATGCGCATGCCCGAGCTCTGCAAGGCCAGCAGCAGCAGGACATCGAGGCTGGTGATAATGACGGCCCAGAACAGCGGAATGTGAAACAGCAGGTTGATGGCGACGGCGCTGCCGAGGACTTCGGCCAGATCGCAGGCCCCGATCGCCAGCTCGCATAACAGCCAGTTGGCCCAGCGGGTCCACTTGGGATACCAGTCGCGGCAGGCCTGCGCCAGGTCCTTGCCCGTGGCCACGCCCAGGCGCGCGGCGATGACCTGCAGAAAGATGGCCATCAGGCTGGCCAACCCGACCACCCACAGCAGTCCGTACTTGAATTGCGCGCCGCCCTGCAGGTCGGTGCCCCAGTTGCCGGGGTCCATGTAGCCGACGCTGACCAGCAGGGCCGGGCCGGAGAACGCCCGCCATTGTCTCCAGAAGCCGGCCTGAGAATCGGGCACCTCGACCGATCCGTGCAGCCCCTCCAAAGACTGGAAGTTTTCTGTCACTGCCGTCAGGCCGCTGCTGCCGGCAGGGTTTCCAACCGACGCCGTCTTGGCGTCTGCCGGGGCGGAAGGCGGACGCGGCGCAGTTCCCTCCGGTCGCTGCGGCGGCTCATTGGCTTCCGGTTTTGGCTGCTCCATGCTCATGGATCACCCGCATGATCGGGGCTGGGCTAACGCATTGGCGGGCGGCCGAGAATGAACAGATTTTGCAACCTGTCCAGCCGCAGTCCCACATCGCAAAAAGAGGCACATGCCGCCGGCCCAACTTAGATTTTACCTGGAGATTACACCACCCCGGAATCCGTTGTGATCAAAGCGCCCTTAGCGTTCCGCCCGATGCAGTGTCGGATGATCGTCATCCTGCTTGTCGTTCGGATGCTCGGTCCGGTTAGTGTCGGGAGTGTCGTCACGCCGCAGCGCCGGAGAACTCTGCTTGCCCTCCTGCATGTGACGGCGATTCTGCAGCTTTTCGAGCCGGGCCTTCACATCCTCAAACTCCGACGTGTCCAGCAGGTACTGGCTCTTGGGGGGAAGGATCTGTGCAATCTCCTTTTGCGCGGCCTCGATGCGATCCGGAGTCAGCGGATGGGTGCCAAAGGTCTTGTCCATGAACCCAGGCTTCTTCTTCTCCATGGCCTCAATCTTCTCGAAGAACTGCACGTAGGTCTGAGGATCGTATCCGGTCTTGTAAAGGTACTCGATGCCCAGGTAGTCCGCCTGCCTCTCGAAGTCGCGGGAGAATTTCAGGAAAGAAGCCGGCACGGTGAGTCCAGCCACCCCCGAGACGGCGTAACCTACGCCGCCACCGACAAAGATCAGCGGAAGAGAGGCGAGGCTTGCCAACTGGCCCCGGGTGGCGCCGCGAGCGGCATGGCAGGCGGCCACGTGTCCGATTTCGTGCGCCATTACTCCGGCCATTTCGGACTCATTGCCAGCGGCCAGGATCAGTCCGGAATTGACAAAGAAGAAGCCGCCGGGAAGGGCAAAGGCGTTGACCTCGTCGGAGTCGATCACCTTGATGGTGAAAGGAACCTCGGCATCGGAATTATGCACCAGGTTCTGGCCAATGCGGTTGACGTACTCGTTGACCACCGGGTCCTGCACCAGCCTGGCCGTCCGGGTTATCTGCTCGGCGAAACCCTTGCCCATGGCAATCTGCTTGTCGAGGGAGTACCAGTTGCCTACGCCGCGTCCGCAGCCTACGTTGCGATGGCCAATGGCGTTCAGGTCCTTGATGCCGCCATGGTGGGCCGTTTCGTCGGATGCATCAACTTTAGTATTGCTTGAGTCCAGGTTGTCGGACTTGGACTTGTCGGCGGCACGGGCGGGCAGCGCCGGCGCCAGCAGCAGGGCCAAAGCCAGGACCAAAACTTCGGCGGACCTCATAAATACACCTCTTCCCCGATATTCAGCCCACTTCGGCGCCCGTAGTTGTAAGCGCGCGGGCTCCCCGGCAGACAACCGTCGTTGTGGTTTGCTGGGTGAAGTTTTACGGCCGGTCGGACCCCTTTAGCGGCGTGGCTCTACCCCACTACGATTATTCTAGCCCCAAGAAACGTAAGCCGTACTGCTCTTGGACGGGAAAATCCACGCCTCCCAAAAGGGTTAGATGCTGCCTTTTACTACCATGTACACACGGAATCCGGGAGAAAAGGGATGCCACCGCCAGGGGCGAGACTCCTCAAGGAGCGCCCGTCCACCCCACCAAGCAACCACGGCGCTTGCCGGCCTCGTTTGCGCTCGCCGGGGTGACTGTTCGTAGCCCCAGCAACGGCATTTCGCCGCTGCCGGGACTATCGAGCCCCGTCCAGCTACTTCACGGGAGGTATGTACGGCAGGTACTGAGCAAAGAGCCAGCACAGGAAAAAGACGATCGGAATGTGCAGGAACATCTGCAAAACGGCATAACCGACCAGGTCGCGCGCCTTGAGTTTCAGAATGCCCAGCAACGGCAGCATCCAGAACGGGTTAACCAGGTTGGGAAGGGCTTCGGCGGCGTTGTAAATCTGCACTACCCAGCCGAGATGCACATGGTGCAGGTTGGCCGCCTGCAGTACGTAAGGCGCTTCGATGAGCCACTTGCTTCCGCCGGAGGGAATGAACACACCCAGAATGGCGGAGTATAACGCGACCAGCAAGGGGTAGGTGTTATGCGTGGTGATGCTGGCAAACAGGTTGGCCAGCCAAGTGGAAATCCCCGTGCCGATGATCATGCCGAAGATCACCGCGTAGAACGGGAACTGGATGAGCACGCCGCCGGTGGCCGGGACGCACTCGGCAATAGCCCGGATGAAGCGCTTGGGCCGCCAGTGCATCAGGATGCCGGCAGTGATGAACATCAGGTTGTAGGTGTTCAGGTCCAGCGCGGCCAGGGCGCCTGTGGGAGAGGTACGGAAGAGATCGACCAGGTACCAGATCAGTAGGGCCGAAACGACAATGGTAAGAAACGGGCTGTATTCCAGCCATTCTCCCGGCTTCTGCCGGGCTTCCAGCGGACGGTCCGGCGATTCGTATTCAATGCCATAGTACTCAATGGTCTTGGCATGCTCCGGCGATGGCGCCGACCAATAGGCGATCACCACCGAAACGACCACCAGCACCAGGGCGGTGACGATGCTCTGCCACAGGAACAGGGTCTGAGTCAGCGGAATGAAGCCGCTAATGGCGAACAGCGCCGGAGGAACGGCTCCCTTGGTAGCCATCATCATGGCGGCCGAGGATGAAAGCCCGAGCGCCCATACCGCTCCGACCCCCAGATACGCGGCGCAGCCGGCCGCGCGGTAGTCCATGCCTTTCACTCTCTTGGCCAATTCGCGCGTCAGTATCCCGCCGAAAATCAGGCTGAGTCCCCAGGAAATCAGCGAGGTCAGCGTGGAAAACAAGGCGATCATGGCGATGGCGCCCTTGGGGGTCTTGGGCAACGTGGACAGCCACCTGATGAGCTTATTCACCACCGGCGTGGTCGCCACCACGTAGCCGCCGATGATGATCATCACCATCTGCATGGTGAATGGAACCAGCGCCCAGAAGCTCTTGCCGCCCTGGATCGCCAGCTTTGACGCGGGCTCCCGCAGCAGCAGTCCGATGATGAAAACAATCACGACCCCCGCGAAGGCAAAGACCAGGGGATCGGGAAACCACTTCTCGCTCCAATTGGCGAGCGCCAGCCCGAATCGAGCCAGCCCGCCTTCCCGCTCCGTTTCGGCTTTCTTTGTCTGCGGTTTGCTCACTTCTGTAGACATAGGATTTTCCTTCCCTGCCTGGAATATGGCTTGCAGAAAATGCCGCCTCGCC
>JBEKQR010000195.1:0-7981 GCA_049519515.1 Candidatus Korobacteraceae bacterium | reverse complement strand
TCTTTTGCTTGAGTGGGGTAGTTCTCCGGATAAAGGAAGATATGGCTACGGAAACAACTGGCAAGCCGCGCCTGGATGCAGAGGGACGAGCCTCGTTGCCGCATGCACAGCTTGTTTATCAAAGCGGCTTCGGCAATGAGTTCGCCAGCGAATCCATTTCCGGGGCGTTGCCACGCGGGCAAAATGCGCCGCAGCGCGCGCCCATGGGGCTTTACACCGAGCAGGTGAGCGGAACTCCGTTCACCGCCCCGCGGGCGGCCAATCGCCGCAGTTGGCTGTACAGAATACGGCCCTCGGTCATGCACAAGCCGTACCGCGAAATTTACCGTGGGCTGCTGCGCTGCGCTCCCTTCGACGAGGTGCCTGCCACGCCCAACCAGTTGCGCTGGGACCCGCCTCCGATTCCGCAAGAGCCAACCGATTTTATCGACGGCCTGATCACCATGGCCGGCAACGGCGATGCCGCCGCTCACAGCGGAATCGCCATTCACCTCTACGCCGTCAATCGCTCGATGCAGGACCGCTATTTTCACAACGCCGATGGCGAGCTGCTGATCGTCCCGCAGTCGGGAGCGCTGCTGTTCCACACCGAGTTCGGCAAGATGCAGGTCGCGCCCGGCGAGATCGCAGTCATCCAGCGCGGCATAAAGTTCCGGGTCGAGCTGCTGGCATCGGACGCACGCGGCTATGTGTGCGAAAACTACGGGGCATTGCTGCGTCTGCCCGAGCTAGGCCCGATCGGCGCCAACGGGCTCGCCAACCCGCGGGATTTCCAGGCCCCGGTAGCAGCCCACGAGGATCGCGACGGCGATTTCCGCGTGGTGGCCAAGTTCCTGGGCAACTTGTGGGAGGCGGAATACGATCATTCTCCGCTCGACGTGGTGGCCTGGCACGGCAACTACGCGCCCTACAAATACGATTTAGCAAGGTTCAACTGCATCAACACGGTGAGCTTCGATCATCCGGACCCTTCCATCTACACCGTGTTGAGCTCGCCGTCGGAAATTCCGGGGACCTCGAACTTCGATTTCGCCATCTTTCCGCCGCGCTGGCTGGTGGCCGAGCACAGCTTCCGCCCGCCGTGGTTCCATCGCAACTTCATGAACGAGTTCATGGGCCTGATTCACGGCGTATACGACGCCAAGGCGGAAGGCTTTCTCCCCGGCGGCGCCAGCCTGCACAACTGCATGGCCGGCCACGGACCCGATGCCGCTACCTACGAGGCCGCCAGCCGCGCCGAGCTGAAGCCGCAGTATCTGGACGATACCCTGGCTTTCATGTTCGAAGCGCGTTTCGTCTGCCGTCCGACAAAGTATGCGATGGATACGGCGCAACTGCAGCATGAGTACTACCGCTGCTGGCAGGACCTGAAAAAGCATTTTCAACCCCCAAGACAATGAACGCGACCAGAGCCAACCTCCGCCATGAAGTCCAAGCCCTCGAGCCGGTACGCATTCTGCTGGCCGAAGCCATCGACTACGCCGGCCTGTTTCCTCCGGCGGCGCTGGAGATGGATGCCGCCGTCGCCAACTTCGCCCGCTACCTGGCTGGCGGCTGCCACTGGATGCTGGGCAGTTTCGTGGTTCCGGCCGAGCGGCTCATGGAGCTGGAACCCCTGCTCAAGAAGAACCGCGCGCACGGATGGCGCATTAGCGCGTTACTGACTACCCCAGCAAGCGCAGATACGGCGCTTGCTGGGGACCCCGGCAGGGGCCGTGAGTTCAAGCAAGGGTTGAAGTCGATTGTCGAGTTCCATCTCAAGGCCGGGGAGCGCGCCCACGTGGACTCGGTCGAGTTCAAGATAGAGAGCCGCGACGAGCTGAACCCGATTCTGGAGCTGCTGCCGCACAACATCCAGGCGTATGCCGAGCTGTCCGTAAGCGGCACGCTGGCGGAGCAGATCGAGGCCATCCGCATGGCGCGCATTTGCGCCAAGATTCGCACCGGAGGCGTTACCGCCAGCGGTTTTCCCCGGCTGCAGCAGGTGGCGCGCTTCATCTCGGCGTGCGCGCTGGCCGGGGTGCCGTTCAAAGCCACGGCCGGACTGCACCATCCCTTGCGCGGCGTCTATTCGCTGAACGGGGCACGGCGCGCTCCGCACGTTCCTATGCACGGATTCCTCAATGTCCTGATTGCGGCGGCGGCCGCCAAAGCCGGCGCCATGGAACTGCAGCTTCCGGAGATACTGGCCGAGCGCGGCGAACGGGCGTTTGCCTTTCACAAGCACGGCCTCAACTGGAGAAGACTGAAGATCAGCAACCGGCAGTTGCGCGAGGCGCGCGAGCAGGTGGTCATGAGCTTCGGCTCCTGCTCGTTCGATCAGCCGGTCGAGGAGCTGCGAGCGCTCGAACTGCTATGATTCCTGCCGTGAACGAGACGCACGACCCCAAAGCGCGGTCGTGGCTGGAAAGCGCAAACGAGAGCGGGAACGATTTCCCGATTCAAAATCTGCCGTTTGGCGTCTTTGCCCCGCGGCCGGGCGGAGAAGCGCGCGTAGGCGTTGCCATTGGCGACCAGGTAGTGGACGTCGCCGCCGGCCACGAGCGCGGACTGTTCTCCGGCAACGGGGCCGAGGCTGCCGCGGCTTGCCGCAACGACGCGCTGAATGCTCTGCTGGCCCTTGGGCCGCGCTGCTGGACGGCGCTGCGCAAAAGGCTCTTCGAAGTCCTGCGGCACGATGCCGCGCCCGAATCCCGCCAGCGCGTGCGGCTGCTGCCGATGAGCGAAGTCGAAATGCGTCTTCCCGCGCGGGTGGGCGACTACACCGATTTCTACGCTTCCATTCATCATGCCACCAATGTCGGCAGCATGCTGCGGCCCCAGAATCCGCTGCTGCCCAATTACAAGTGGCTACCGGTGGCATACCACGGACGCGCATCGTCGCTGGTCCCGAGCGGCACGCCGGTACGCCGGCCAAAGGGCCAGATTCGCGAAAATCCAGACAATCCCAACCTCCCGCCGGCGTTCGCGCCCAGCCGGCGGCTGGACTACGAAGCCGAGGCCGGCTTCTTCATCGGTCCGGGAAATTGCCTGGGAGAGCCGGTGCCGATCGGCCGGGCAGAGGAGCACATCTTCGGCCTCTGCCTGGTGAATGACTGGTCGGCGCGCGACCTTCAGACCTGGGAATACCAGCCGCTGGGCCCGTTTCTGGCCAAGAGCTTTGCCACCACGCTATCGCCCTGGGTGGTCACGCTCGATGCGCTGGCGCCTTTTCGCGTCGAGGCGGCGGCGCGCGCGGAAGCCGATCCCCGGCCACTGCCGCACCTGTTCGACGAAGACGACCAGCGCTTTGGCGGCATCGCGCTCACCGTCGAGGTTTGGCTCTCCTCCAGCCAGATGCGGGGGCGCGGCATCGGTCCCATGCGCCTGAGCTGCGGCAGCCTGCGCGACATGTACTGGACGATTGCGCAGATGCTGGCCCACCACGCCAGCAATGGCTGCAACCTGCGCCCGGGAGACCTGCTGGCCACGGGCACGATTTCCGGCGCGGAAAAGACGGCGCGCGGCTGCCTGATGGAGCTTACCTGGCGCGGTACCGAGCCGGTCACGTTGCCCACCGGCGAGCAGCGCCGCTTCCTGGAAGACGGCGACGAGATTATCATGCGCGGCTACTGCCGGCGCCAAGGCGCGGCCCGCATCGGCTTCGGCGAGTGTATGGGAGTAGTGCTACCGCCGCTATGAAAGAGCAAAGCGATTAGGACTGTTGTATCTCCTGACGCGGTGTAGGCTTGCGACCGTGCCTCGCTCAGGGCGGCGCGACCCCGCGAAGCGGGGGAAAAGATGGTAGCCCATGGCGTAAGCCATGGGTTTTGGGCGCAAGGATTCCACCAGCCCGCAAGGCGGGCGAAAGAATCTCGGCTGGTTCTGTCGCCGCCTTCGGCGGCTCGTCATCCTGGCGACCTTACACCCACGGCTTGTGCCGTGGGCTACCGTCTGTCGCCGCCTTCGGCGGCTAATCTCTAGCCCCTCCTGCATCCTGGTAGCGGTTCGCGTTATCATAAAAGGTTCTTTTATCCAGCCGAGGAAACACCTGAGTGAACAATAGAGAAAATCCTGAGGCGCTTGGTTTGGAAGTTGTTGAAACCAGGGAGTGGCTCGACTCTCTCGACTACATACTAGAGAAAGAGGGTCCAGAGCGGGCGGGCCGCCTGCTGCAGCAACTGGAATTGCACACTGCCCGGAGCGGCTACCGCATGCCGTTCTCGGCCACCACCCCGTACCAGAACACCATTCCGGTGGAGAAGCAGCCCCCCTTTGCGGGAAGCCAGGAGCTTGAACGGCGAATCAAGAGCCTGGTGCGCTGGAATGCCCTGGCCATGGTCATGCGCGCCAACAAGGTCGAGGAAGGCATCGGTGGACACATTTCCACCTACGCCTCCGCCGCCACCTTGTACGAGGTCGGCTTCAATCATTTCTTCCGCGCGCAGACCGCGGACGGCGATCGCGACCTGGTTTACTTCCAGGGCCACGCCTCGCCCGGCATCTACGCCCGGGCGTTTCTGGAGGGACGGCTCTCGCGCGAGCGGCTGGAGAACTTCCGGCGCGAAATGCGGCCCGGCGGCCTCAGCTCCTATCCGCACCCGTGGCTGATGCCGGACTTCTGGGAGTTCCCGACGGTCTCGATGGGGCTGGGTCCGATTCAGGCGATCTACCAGGCGCGCTTCAACCGCTACCTGGAAAATCGCGGGTTGAAGAAACCGACCAGCGGCAAAGTGTGGTGCTTCCTCGGCGACGGCGAGACGGACGAGCCGGAGGCGCTGGGCGCCATCGCGCTGGCCGCGCGCGAAAAGCTCGACAACCTCATCTTCGTCGTCAACTGCAACCTGCAGCGCCTGGACGGCCCGGTGCGCGGCAACGGCAAAATCATTCAGGAGTTGGAGGCCGACTTCCGCGGCACCGGCTGGAACGTCATCAAGGTGATCTGGGGCGGCGACTGGGACCCGCTGCTGGCCAAGGACCGCGACGGCCTGCTGGTCAAACGCATGGGCGAGATCACCGACGGCCAGTATCAGAAGTATTTTGTCTCCAGCGGTGCTTATTTCCGCCAGAACTTCTTCGGCACCGATCCGCGCCTGCTGAAGATGGTCGAGCACCTCAGCGACGAGCAGTTGGCCAAGATGCGGCTGGGCGGCCACGACCCCATCAAGGTTTATGCCGCCTACCATGCCGCGGTCGAGCACACGGGCTCGCCCACGGTAATCCTGGCCAAGACCATCAAAGGTTACGGCTTGGGCGAGAGCGGCGAAGGCAGGAACATCACCCATCAGCAGAAGAAGATCAATGACGAAGAGCTGATGAAGTTCCGCTCGCGCTTCGGCGTCCCCATTCCCGACGAACAACTGCACGACGCGCCCTTCTACTGCCCGCCGCCCGACAGCCCGGAGATCACTTACCTGCAGGAGAAGCGCCGCGCGCTCGGCGGCTACCTGCCCGAGCGCAAGGTGCGCGCGCCCAAGCTGAAGCCGATCAATGAGGGCCTGTTCGAGGAGTTCTACAAGGGCACCGAAGGCCGCAAGGCTTCCACCACCATGGTTGTCGTGCGCATGCTGGCCAAGATGGTGCGCGACCCCGAGTTTGGAAAGCTGATCGTGCCCATCGTGCCCGACGAGGCCCGCACCTTCGGCATGGAAGCGCTGTTCCGGCAGATCGGAATCTACTCCAGCGTTGGCCAGCTCTACGAGCCCGTCGATATGGACACGCTGCTCTACTACAAGGAGGCCAAGGACGGGCAGATTCTGGAAGAGGGCATTACCGAGGCCGGCTCCCTATCGTCGTTCATCGCCGCCGGAACCTCCTACGCCAACCACGGCATCAACACCATCCCGTTCTTCATTTTCTACTCGATGTTCGGCCTGCAGCGCTGCGGCGACCTGGTATGGGCGGCGGGCGATCAGCGCACGCACGGCTTCCTGCTGGGCGGCACGTCGGGACGCACCACCCTGGCAGGCGAGGGCTTGCAGCATCAGGACGGCAACAGCCACCTGCTCGCCTATCCCGTGCCCAATCTGGTGGCTTACGACCCGGCCTTCGCCTACGAGCTGGCGGTCATCATTCAGGACGGCATCCGGCGAATGTACGTCGAGCAGGAGGACATTTTCTACTACATCACGGTGATGAACGAGCCCTGGGCGCAGCCGCCTATGCCGGCAGCCACCCCAGCTGACGCAACAGCGGCGTCCGCTGGAGGCCCCGGTTCAGGGGTACGCGAGGGAATCCTCAAAGGGATCTATCGCTTCCGCAAGTCGGAAAAACGCGAGGCCAAGCTGCACGCGCAACTGCTGGGCAGTGGCGCCATCCTGCTGGAGGTGCTGAAGGCGCATGAGATCCTGGAAAGCAAGTTCGGCGTGGCCGCCGACGTCTGGAGCGTGACCAGCTATAAGGAGCTTTACAAAGACGGCATTGCCTGCGCCCGCTGGAACATGCTCCACCCTGGCGAAACGCCGCGCGTGCCCTACGTGACGCAGGCGACCAGGGAATCGCCGGGCGTATTCGTGGCCGCTTCCGATTACGTCAAGACGCTGCCCGAGTCGGTGGCGCAGTGGCTGCCGCGTCCGCTGGTGGCGCTGGGCACGGACGGCTTCGGGCGCAGCGAGGGCCGGGCGTCGCTGCGCGACTGGTTCGAGGTGGACGCCAAGCACATCGTCCTGGCTGCTCTCTCGGCCTTGCTGCGCGAGGGACAAATCACAGCCGATTGCGTAAAAGGCGCAGTCAGGGAGCTCGGCATCAATCCTGACAAGCCAAATCCAGCGGTTTCGTAGCGGGGGCGTAGGCGTAGCGCCGGCGCCCTCGCCGGCGAGACAATCAGCGTCCCCGGCAAGCGCTGTGCTCGATCTTGCCCGGGGTGCAAGCAGAAAGGATAGACAGTGGCGATCGAATTCAAACTGCCGGAGCTGGGTGAAAACATCGAATCGGGAGACCTGGTGCGCGTGATGATCTCGCCCGGCGCGCAGGTCAAGGAAGGCGAGCCCGTCATCGAGTTAGAGACCGACAAGGCGGTCATAGAGGTTCCATCGACCATTTCCGGCACCGTCGGCGAAGTCAAGGTAAAGCAAGGCGAGAAGCTCAAAGTTGGCCAGGTGATCTTCACGGTAGCCGAGGGCAAAGGCGCGGAGGCAAAGCCGGCAGAGGCCAAGCCCGCCCCATCGGAACCGGTGAAGGCTGCCCCAGCGCCGAAAACTGCGCCGGAACAGCCCAAGGCCGTCGACGCCGGCCGGGTGGCCCAGGAGTTCGGCGTCGGGGAGGAGGCGCGGGCCAGCTTTGCCCGCGCGCGTGAGCTGGAGGGCAAGAGCGAGCAGGAAGCCTTCCCGCCTGACCAGCGGCGGGAAGAGCCGCAACCGGTGGTGCCGCCGCAGTTGACGAAAACGGCTGGGCCGGAGAATCGTCCTCCAGTGGCGGCGTCTCCGGCGGTCCGCCGCCTGGCGCGCGAGTTGGGGGTCGATGTCTACAACGTACGCGGCAGCGGTCCGGGCGGGCGCATCCTTGAGGACGACGTTAAGGCATACGCCAAGTCGGTGATCAGCAGCGCGGCCGAGGCAGTGGCGGGAGCGGCCATGGGCGCGGGTTTCATCCGTCCGGCGCCGCAGTTGCCGGATTTCAGCAAGTGGGGACCCATCGAAAAAGTCCCGATGCGCGCCGTCCGCCGCAAGACTGCCGAGCACCTGGCCGAGGCCTGGAATACGATTCCGCACGTTACCCAGCACGACTTGGCCGACATAACCGAGCTGGAGGAGCTGCGCAAGCGCTTCTCGGCCAAGGCCGAGGTGGCCGGCGGCAAGATGACCATCACCGCCATAGCTCTCAAGGTGGTGGCCTCGGCCATGAAGGTGTTTCCGCAGTTCAACGCCAGCATCGACATCAAGGGCGAGCAGATCATCTACAAGCGCTACGTCCACATCGGAGTGGCGGTCGATACCGATCGCGGACTGCTGGTGCCGGTGATTCGCGATGTCGATCGCAAGAACATCATCGAGCTGGCGGTGGA
>JBEKQR010000194.1:0-8054 GCA_049519515.1 Candidatus Korobacteraceae bacterium | reverse complement strand
TTTTTCGCCTGGCCACGGAGCGCGGCTTGGCCGGCACGATCAACAACACCGGCTCCGGCGTCACGGTTGAGATCGAGGGCGCGAGCGATGCGGTGGACGACTTCGTTGCCCGGCTTCCCGTCGAAGCGCCGCCGCTGGCGCGCATCACGCAATGCGACGTGAGCGTTGTTGAGTGCCTCGGCGAGCGTGAATTCCGCATCCTGCCCAGCCGCCGCGACCAGCGCGTCGAGACCCTTATCTCCGCCGACATCGCCACCTGCGCCGACTGCCTGCGCGAGCTCCTCGACCCCGCCGACCGCCGCTACGGCTACCCGTTCATCAACTGCACCAATTGCGGTCCGCGCTTCACCATCGTGCGCGACATCCCTTACGACCGGCCGTACACCTCCATGGCTCCCTTCCGCATGTGTCCCGAGTGCCAGGCGGAATACGACGGCCCTCTGAATCGCCGCTTCCACGCGCAGCCCAATGCCTGTTGGGTCTGCGGGCCACAGTTGGAGCTGTGGCGCGTTGATGGCAGCCGCATCGAGTGCGCCGATCCGATTGCCGCCGTCGCCGAGGCGCTGGCGCGCGGGCAGGTGGCGGCCATCAAGGGGCTGGGCGGATTCCATCTCGCGGTCGACGCCACCAACGCCGAAGCCGTCGCGCGACTGCGCGAGCGCAAGCGCCGGGTAGAAAAGCCTTTTGCCGTCATGGTGCGCGACCTGGCGGCGGCTGCGGAGTTCTGCGAAATCGACGACACCTCCGCACAAGTGTTGCAGGCGGCGCAGCGGCCCATCGTCCTTCTGCCGTGGAAGCAGGCTGGTGGAAACCGCCCTCGGCTGGGCGAAAGCCAGGGCTTCACGAACGGATGCATTGCTCCCGATGTGGCGCCCGGCAATCGTTACCTCGGACTCTTTCTGCCGTACACGCCGGTGCATCACCTGCTCTTTGCCAGGTGCGGCTCGCCGGCCCTGGTGATGACCAGTGCCAATCTCAGCGAGGAGCCGATCGTCATCGACAACCGCGAGGCCGTGGAGCGGCTCGGCGGCCTGGCTGACTGCCTGCTGGTGCACAACCGCGAGATTCTGCTGCGCTGTGACGACTCGGTCGTGCGCGTGAGCAACGTTCACAGCGCGGCGAGCGAAAACAAGTCCCCTGCCGGATTTCCTTTTAGCCGCGTGCGCCAGCTCCGCCGCTCGCGCGGTTTTGTTCCCGTGCCGGTGTTCCTGCGCGACGAAGTGCCGTCGGTGCTGGCCGTGGGCGGCGAGCTCAAGAACACCGTCTGTCTCACCAAGGGCAAGCACGCCTTCCTCAGCCAGCATGTCGGCGATCTGGAGAACTTCGAGTCCTATCAGTTCTTCGAGCAGGCGATTGCCCACCTGCGCAAGATTCTGGAGATCAAGCCCACCATCCTGGCGCACGATCTGCACCCGGATTATTTTTCCACCCGCTGGGCCCTGCGGCAGCCGGGAATGGAACTGGTGGGCGTGCAGCATCATCACGCGCACATCGCCAGTTGCATGGCCGAGCATCATCTGGAAGGCCGCGTGATCGGCTTCGCGCTGGATGGCACCGGCTATGGGACCGACGGGCGAATCTGGGGCGGCGAGGTGCTGATTGCAGGCTATGAGGATTTCGAGCGCGCAGCTCACTTCGATTACGTACGTCTGCCCGGCGGCGATGCTGCCGTGCGCGAGCCGTGGCGCATGGCCGTCAGCTACCTTGCTCATCACTTCGGCCCAGGCTGCGCCGAGCTCGACATTCCGTTTGTGCGGCGCCTGGACGAGCGCAAGCTGAAGCTGCTGCTCAAGGCGATCGAGCGCGGCGTCAATGCGCCGTTCACCTCCAGTTGCGGACGCCTGTTCGACGCCGTTGCTGCCCTGGCGGGCGTGCGCCAGGCGGTGAATTATGAAGCACAAGCGGCCATCGAGCTGGAAATGAGCATCGCCGGGCAGCTCCCTGCGAAAGCCTACAGCTTCGATCTGCTGCATGATCCCGGCCCGTGGATCATCGATACGCGGCCGTTGTTCGTGGAATTGATCGAGGACATTTGCCGCTCCGTGCCGGTCGGGCAGATCAGCGCCAAGTTCCACCTTGGCTTGGTTGAAATCTTCAGCCGCATTGCCTGCGAGCTGCGCGAGCGGCACAGGCTGAATCGCGTGTGCCTGAGCGGAGGGACGTTTCAGAACCGCTTTCTGGCTGAGCATCTGGAGCAGAAGCTGGCTGAAGCTTCATTCGAGGTCTTTTCTCATTCCGAAGTTCCCGCCGGAGACGGCGGGCTTAGCCTGGGACAGGCCATGGTAGCGGCGCACCGCATGAGGAAGGCGTGATGTAATCCTTTCTTGGTGGAAGCCCACGCCTTCAGGTGTGGGAACCAATGCTGGTTGAAGAAAATCGCCTTTAGGCGCTGTGAATGTTGGGCTGTGCCTTCATTTTGTTTAGGTACAGCGGCTAAAGCCGCGTCGACGATAACGTGATAATTCCCACGCCTAAAGGCGTGGGCTTCCACTAAAAGCTAAACCCATTGGTCATTTATAAAACTCGAAATGAATTATTCCCGCCGCAAGGCCTCGCTTAGCGTTTCGCAAGCCAGTTGACCTGAAGCCGCAAGTGAAGCAATCGCCTCCGCTGCTCTAATCGCTGCCGCGCGGACCTCCGCGCTGATCTCCTCGCCATGTTCGAAGCTGCGCGCGCTCGCTGTGATTAGTGCAGCGGCGGGGGCGCGGCCGTAGACAGCCTTGGAGAGTGCCAGAAGCGTCCCCGGCTCAAAGTTATGGGTCGCGCCTGACGGCCCAATGTCGCGCGGCTCGACCGCTGCTACTGCAAGCGCTCCCGGCTTGCTTCCATCCGTCGCATCGAGGAAGACGGCGAACCGCGCCTCGGCCAGCGAAGCCGACAGCTCCGGATTAAGTTGGTGCGAGATGATTATTTCCAGTCCCGGAATTTGGCGTTCTTCGAGCAGGCGGGCCGCGAGGGGTCCAAAGCCGTCGTCGCCACGCAACGTATTGCCGTAGCCGATTATTAGGATGGGCTGCAGGGCCAGTGCCTCCTCGCGTCGTAAACTACCCCACTCTAGCAACATGAGCTAGGGGGGCCCCGGTGAGCGCCGCTTTTGCGCTTACTGGGGTGACACCCGCCCGCTCTCTCGTATCCAATTATCGGCCTGCTGCTGGACAAAAAACAGGCCACTCGCGGGCTGAAGCCCGCGAGTGGCGGTAATAATCACGGCTTCTTACGGCGCAGCTAAAGCTGCGCCCCTTCAAAGCAGTGCTCGACCTTTCTACCGGCTGAAGATCTCGTCCACCATTCGGCCCTGCGAATCCAGTAGCTGGATGCGCATGGCGATTTGTCCCGAGGCGTGGGTCGAGCAACTGAAGCAGGGATCGTAAGCGCGCACCACTGCCGAGACGCGGTTCAGCATGCCTTCCTGCAGCTTATTGCCGTCCACGAAGTGCTCGCTGACCTGCTGGATGCTGTCGCCGATAGCGAGGTTATTGTGTCCGGTGGCCACGATCAGGTTGGCCCACACGATGGCTCCGTCCTCGTTGACCTTGTAGTGGTGGATGAGCACGCCGCGCGGCGCTTCCACCATGCCGACGCCTTCCAGAGAGTTGACGCCGGCCGTGGCGCGAACGTGCTTGTCGAGGATCTGCGGGTCGTCCAGCAACTGCTTGATTCGCTCCAGTGCGTACAGCATTTCGATCAGCCGGGCGTAGTGGAACAGGAACGAGCTGTGCGCCGGGTTGCCGAAGCGCTGGCGGAACTCCGCCAGTTCGGCGTCGGCCTTGGGAGTGCCGCAGGCGTCGGCGGCGTTCAGGCGTCCCAGCGGGCCGACGCGGTAAACTCCCTGCGGGTAGCCCACCGGCTTGTAGTACGGCGCCTTTAGATAAGAGTCGGAGAGTGCCGCTTCGCCGATGTACTCGCGATAGTCGTCGGCGGGGATTCCGTCCTTGACGATCGCGCCTTTGGCGTCGCGGAAGCGCAGCTCGCCGTCGTAGAGCTGCATGTTGCCCTTGCCGTCGACCAGCCCGGCGTACATGGTTGGCGCCGAGCCGAAGTGCTCGATCTCTTCCTTGAATGAGCCGAGTGCGCCCTTGAAGAAGGTGACGGTACGTTCGGCGGCTGCCGTCATGGCGGGCAGCTCCATCAAGATGCGGTCGCGGAACTGGGGAGACATGGGTGCGTTGACGCCGCCGGGCACCGTCCAGGAGGGGTGGACGCGTTCCTGCGCCAGTCCTTCGATGATCTGCAGTCCGAACTTGCGCAGCTCGATGCCCAGGCGCGCCAGCTCGGGATGCTTCTCGATCACGCCCATCACATTGCGCTTGGCCGGGTCGGAGTCCATGCCGAGCAGCAGGTCGGGCGAAGAGAGGTAGAAGAAGCTGAGCGCGTGCGACTGCACGTACTGCGCGCAGTGCAGCAGCTCGCGCAGCTTGCGGGCCGTGGCCGGAATGCGCACCGCCAGAATGGCGTCGCAGGCCTTGGATGAGGCCAGCAGGTGGCTCACCGGGCAAATGCCGCAGATGCGGGCGGTGATGCCGGGCATCTCGTAGAATGGCCGTCCCTCGGTAAACTTCTCGAAGCCGCGCACCTGGGTGATGTGGAGCTGCGTGCTGGAGACGTGGCCCTTGTCATCCAGGTGGATCGAGATCTTCGCGTGCCCTTCGATCCGGCTTACCGGGTCGATCATGATTCGCTTCATCGGACGCTCCTTATCCAAACTTCACCTTGGGATTGGCCTCGGGCTTGCGGCCCTCCAGCAGATCGGTCACCAGGCCCAGGATGGCTTTGGCGGGCGGCGGGCAGCCGGGCAGGAACATGTCCACCTGGACAAATTCATTGAGCGGGCGCGCCTTGGCCAGCAGCGCCGGCAGGCAGTCGCCGGGCACGCCCTTGCCCTCGTCGGCGCCCTCCACGTAGATGCGCTGCAGCAGCTTGCTCACCGGCACCGAGTTGCGCATCGAGGGGACGTTGCTGGTCACCGCGCAGTCGCCCAGCGCGATCAGCAGGTTGGTGCGCTGCCTGATCTGGCGGATCTTGTGCAGGTCTTCCATCGAGCTGACCGCGCCTTCCACCAGGGTGACGTCCACGCCGTCTGGGAATTCCTGGGCATCGACCAGCGGCCCGTAGACGATATCCACCTTGCCGGCCAGGGCGATCACTCCCGCGTCCATGTCGAGCAGCGACATGTGGCAGCCCGAGCAACCATCAAGCCACACGGTAGCCAGTTTGACCTTTTTCATACCTGCGCTCCTTTGCGGACCGCCAGAGCGGTTATGTTGTCGTTGCGCTTTACCATTTCCTCGACCGCGTACCCCTTTTCGGCCAGCGCGCCGGTCGGACACGCCTGCACGCATTTGCCGCAGCCGGTGCAACTGGCAGCCTCCTGCCACGGCTGGCTGAGGTCGCTGGTGATTCTGGACTGGATGCCGCGCGCCGTCACGTCCCATACGTGCGCTCCCTCCAGTTCGCTGCACACCCGCACGCAGCGCGTGCACAGGATGCAGCGGTTGTGGTCCAGCACGAAGCGCTTGTGCGAAACGTCGATGGGCAGCTTCGGATAGTTGTAGAAGTAGCGCATGTGGGTGATGCCCATGGAAGTGGCCATCGCCTGCAGCTCGCAGCGCCCGTTGGAGACGCAGACCGCGCACACGTGGTTGCGCTCCACGAACAGCAGCTCGATGGCGATGCGGCGGTATTGCGTCAGCTTGGGCGAAGTGGTGGTGACCGACATTCCGTCCTGGACCGGGGTGGTGCAGGCCGGAAGCAGCCGGTCGGTGCCCGAGACTTCGACAATGCACAGGCGGCAGGCGCCCACGGCGCTCAGCCCTTCCAGGTAGCAGAGCGTCGGAATGTACTTGTCCGCCGCCCTGGCCGCCTCCAGGATCGTCTGGCCTTCCAAGGCGCTCACCAGCTCGCCATCAATGCGAATTGAAAGTTTCTTGGGCAAGACTCGCTCCTTCCTTTAGCTGACGCTCACGTGCGTCTTAACGTCGCAGCGCAGGCACCGGTTGGCCTCTTCGAGCGCTTCCTCGGGCGTGAAGCCGATGACCACTTCGTCGTCCGAGCCGGCACGCAATTTTGCGGCCAGCGTGTGCGGTTTGTGGCGGTGGCTCTCGCTGGGCTCCGCCGGCACCTTCTGGCTGTACTTGAATTCGGGGAAGATCTGCTGCCAGCGGTCTTCTCCCATGAGCTTCTGGTCGATGTTGCGGGCCCCCTGCTTGCCGTATCCCATGGCATTGGAGACGTTGGAGGCGCCGGTGATCACGTCGCCGCCGGCATAGAAGCCCGGACGGCTGGTCTCCAGCGTGAAGCGGTCGACGGTGATCGTCCCTTGCTCCTTCAGCTCCAGGCCGGAAGCCTTGCAGAAGTCCATGTCGAACGTTTCGCCCACGGCCAGGATGACGGTGTCGCAGTCGTAGCGCTGGATTTCGCCGGTAGCCACCGGTTTCCTGCGTCCTGACTTGTCGTACTCGCCGAGGCGCGTCTTTTCGATCTCGATGGCCCTGACGTTGCCGTCGGCATCGCCCATGATGCGGTGCGGCGCGGCCAGGAAGACGAACTTTGCTCCTTCTTCTTCCGCCGCCAGCGTCTCTTCTTCGATTGCCGGCATGTCCTCGCGTTCGCGCCGGTAGAAGACCGTGACCTGCGCGCCGGTGCGCAGTGCCGAGCGGGCCGAGTCTATGGCTGCGTTGCCGCCGCCGATGATCGCCACCTTGCGCCCAAGCTGGCTCTTCTCCTGCTTCGACAGCCGTTCCAGCAGCAGCAGGGCATGGTGGACGCCCTTCAGCTCGGTTCCCGGCAGGTACAGCCAGTGCTCCTTCCAGGTTCCGATGGAGATGAAGACGGCGTCAAAGCGGTCGGCCAGCTCGTTCAGCGGCAGGTCGAAGCCGACCCGGGTGTTGAAGGCGAACTTCACGCCCAAACGCGCGATAAGCTCGATTTCGCGCTGCAGGACGGCCTTCGGCAGCCGGTATTCGGGAATGGCGAAGCGCAGCATTCCGCCGGCTTCGGCGTGCTCCTCGAAGACCGTGACCTCGTGGCCCATCAGCGCCAGGTAGAAGGCCGCGGTCAAGCCGGTCGGGCCGGCGCCGGCCACGGCCACCTTGCGCCCGGTGGGTTCCAGCTTGCGCGCGGTGATGCGCTTGACCAGCTTGTCGAAGCTGCCGTTGCTGTAAACGCCATCGGCAATCACGCGATGCACGTCGCGTATGTTCACCGACTCGTCCAGCGTCTGCCGGCGGCAGCGCTTGTCGCACGGATGCTGGCAGACGCGCCCGGTCGAGGCTGGCAGCGGGTTGTCCAGGATCACCGCTTCGAATGCCTCTTCCAGGCGGCGTTCCTTGTAAAGCTCGAGGAAGCGCGGAATGTTCATGCGCAGCGGGCAACTGTTCTCGCAGGGCGAGAGCGCCAGGTCCTGGCAGACGCCCGCCTGGCAGTGATAAGCCCGAAGATGATCTTCGAACTCGTTGCGGAAGTGCCGCATGGTGGTGAGCACCGGATTGGGCGCGGTCTGCCCCAGGCCGCACAGCGAGCATTCGCGAATCATGCGGCTCAGCTCGTCCAGGGCCTCCAGCCGGTTCCTCATCCCCTTGACGCCCTTGGTTATGCCATTGAGTATGCGCAGGCACTTATCCAGCCCGACGCGGCAGGGAATGCACTTGCCGCAGGACTCCGAGTGGGTGAACTCGATGAAGTAGCGGGCGACGTCGACCATGCAGTTGTCTTCGTCCATTACCACCATGCCGCCGGAGCCCATGATCGACCCCAGCGCCTGCAGGCTCTCGTAATCGACCGGGGTGTCGAACATCTCCTGCGGAATGCATCCTCCCGAGGGGCCGCCGGTCTGCACCGCCTTGATCGCCCGCCCGGGAACACTGCCGCCTTCGCCGATGTCGTAGATGAAGTTCTTCAGCGGAGTGCCCAGCGGCATCTCCACCAGCCCCGTGCTGTGCACCTTGCCGACCAGCGAAAACACCTTGGTTCCGGAGCTTTTGGCGCTTCCGGTCTCGCTGAACCAGCCCGCGCCCTTGGTGATGATGGGAGCGATGTTGTACCACGTCTCGACATTG